>NZ_LIRO01000015.1:0-44619 GCF_002742025.1 Limnothrix sp. PR1529 | reverse complement strand
GTGGGGGTTGGGCTGGGGTTGATCGCCCGAGGGTTTGCCGAGCGATCGACCCCGTCGTTACCTTCTGTCGATCGATTATGCGCCCGATATGCGCTCGATCGGTGATGCCAATTTAGGTACGCCTCATTGGATCCGCCTGATTAGGGAAGGAATGCCGCGTCCCTAGCGACCAGCACCCACCTTGCCACCCAACAACCGCTGTAGCTCGTCGGGTTTGGAGCTTTTGCCCAGGGCATCTTCGTAGGTGATCTTGTTTTCTTGGTACAGCTTCGCCAGGCAAGATTCCATGGTTTGCATCCCCTGCTTACCACCCATTTGAATCGTGGAATAGATTTGCGAGGTTTTGCCTTCCCGAATCAGGTTCGCCACAGCGGGGGTATTCAGCATAATTTCGTGTGCTGCACAGCGACCGCCCCCAACTTTCTTGACCAAGTTTTGTGAGCAAACTCCCACAAGGGAGTTGGCCATCTGGGCCCGGACTTGGGGCTGTTGGATGGGGGGAAACACGTCCAAAATCCGGTCGATCGTCCCGGCGGCGGAGTTGGTGTGCAGGGTTCCGAAAACCAAGTGACCGGTTTCAGCGGCGGAGATAGCCAAGGAAATGGTTTCCAAGTCCCGCATTTCTCCCACCAGAATGATATCCGGGTCTTCCCGCAGCGCTGCCTTCAGGGCGTTGGCAAAACTCTTGGTGTCTTCGCCCTTTTGCCGCTGGTGGAACAGGCTTTTCATGTTCGGGAACACATACTCGATCGGGTCTTCCACGGTCAGAACATGCTCCGCGCGGGTGCGGTTGATGTAGTCCAGACAGGCCGCCAGGGTGGTGGTTTTGCCGGATCCCGTTTGCCCCGTGATCAGCACCATGCCCCGGGGCCGCTCCGCCATCTCCAGCAGCACTTGGGGCAAACCGAGTTTTTCAAAGTTGGGAATTTGGGAAGCCAGGGCCCGCAAACAGGCGGCCCAGCAGCCCCGCTCGCGATAGACATTCACCCGAAACCGCGACAGACCCTTGACCCCATAGGCGCAGTCCAATTCCCAGTTTTGCTCCAGGTCTTTCCGCTGGTTGTTGTTGAGCATACTGAAAATCAGCTTTTGGCAGTCCTGGGAGTCGAGAACTTCACCAAATTGCGGTTGGGGGGTCAGTTTGCCGCTAATCCGAAAATAGATGGGCGCACCGGCTTGGATATGCATGTCGGAGCCGCCTTGTTCGATCAGCGATTCCATCACGTCTTCGATCATGTAATCCAGTGGCATGGTCGCTACTCCTGTCGAGTGAGGTTAGGTCGAATGGGGATCGAGTGGGGGTCGATCGAATGGGGGTCGATCGGGATCAAAACGCTGTCGGGGCCCGCAAAGTTGGCAGGGTTTGAACAACTCGAGCGGGGCCAACCATGGGGAAGCGTCGAAACCGGGGATGAGGTCAGCCGTGAATTCAGCCGTGAAGTTGGCCTGAGGATGCCCAATTGGGCGGGCGATCGTATCAAGATCGCATTCCCTGCCAACCGGCGAGCCAGTCATGAGCGATCGCCAAAAGCTAGCGACCGGTCACCAACGGCTCTTCAAACCGAGGCGTGAGGCAATAGGGACAGTCCATCCAGTCTGGCTGGAGTTCTGCCGCGCAGGTGCGACAGGTGAGGGCGCTCTTGCGCTTGGCCTTCAGTTCCGCTTCTAGGCCGGTGTCGGTGAAGGTGACCCGCTCCACTTCCTCGAAGGTGGTCAGCCCTTCCCGCACCAGATCCAGGCTGTAGGCCAACAGGGTAACCATCCCTTCTTCAACGGCGGCTTCTTTGATGCGATCGGTTGGGGCCCCTTGGGTAATCAGGTTTTGCAAGGTTTCCGTCACTTGCAACACCTCATAAACCCCGCAACGGCCCTTGTAGCCCACACCGCCACACTTGGGACAAAGTTTGCCCATTTCGCCCAGGGTCTTGCGCTCATCGGGCGACACCACATTGGCCTTGTAGAAGGTCAGGTGGGATTCTTGGTTGGCGCTCATGCCGTAGCGGGCCAACTCTTCGGGAGTGGGGGTGTAGGGCACGCGGCATTCGCTGCAAACACGCCGCATTAGCCGCTGGGCCACTACGCCCAACAGGGCCCCCGCCACCATGAAAGGTTCCACGCCCATTTCATCCAAGCGGGCGATCGCCCCGGATGCGTCGTTGGTGTGCAAGGTGGTTAACACCAAGTGCCCCGTGAGGGCTGCCTCGATCGCCGTTTTGGCCGTTTCCTTGTCCCGCGTCTCACCCACCAGAATCACATCCGGGTCTTGGCGCAGGAATGCCCGCAGGATCCGCGAAAAGTCCAGCCCCTTTTCCCGAATCACTTGCACCTGGGTAATCCCGGGCAAGGCATATTCGATCGGGTCTTCAGCGGTACTGATGTTGATGCCCGGGTCGTTCCGTTCCGCCAAAATGGAATAGAGCGTGGTGGACTTCCCGGAACCCGTCGGCCCCGTCACCAAAATCAAGCCAAAGGGGCGGCTGGCCATCTCCCGCACCAACTGCAACGATTCCGGCCGGCCAATCAGCTTATCCAGACCCAGTTGTGTTGAGGAGTTATCCAAAATCCGCAACACAATCTTCTCGCCGTAGCGACTGGGTAGCACATTGACCCGAAAGTCCACTTTCCGCCCTTCAAAGACCCGGCGAATCCGCCCATCCTGGGTGTCCCGTCGTTCGGCAATGTCCAGGTTGGAAATGATTTTGAACCGGGAGGTCACGGCCGGAACCACCTTTTTCGGGAGCCGGAACACCTCTTGCAGCACCCCATCTTTGCGGAACCGAATCCGCATTTCTTCCTCTTGGGGTTCCACGTGAATATCCGAAACGCCGTCTTGCAGGGCCTTAATCAAAACCTTGTTTACTAGGTTGACGATCGGCCCTGACTCCGCGTCGTTCATGGAGCTGGCCAGGTCGTCCGTCTCCAATTCGTCGGAAGCCTCTTCCATTTGCATGGCTTCGAGGTTCTGCAAATCCGACTCATCGAAACTGACGGCGGCGGAAGTTTGGCGAGAAGCCTGTTGGGACTTGCGGGCCGCTTCGTCTAGGTATTGGCTAATGATGGCCTGGTAATCTTCGGGGGCAATCACCCGCCGAATCAGGGCCAGGTTTTGGGGCCGCAGGATGCGATTCAAATCGTCCAGTGCATCCAGGTTGTCCGGGTCGGCCATGGCCACCATCATGGCCGGTGCGTCGCCCCGTTGGGCCCGCCCCAGGGGCAGCAACCGATAGCGACGGCAAACATCCACCGGAATCAAGGTTTCAATGCATTGCTCCACCTGGGCCGCGGACACTTCTTCAATTTCCGGGTCGATCGCCTCAACCCCGTGGAGAATTTTGAGTTCAAACAGCAGTTGCTTTTTGTACTGGCGTACCAATTCCGGTGGCACTTCTTTGCCGGCGATCGCTGCCAGCACTTCCATCAGCGGCCGGCCCGACTGGCGGTGTTCAGCCAAAGCGCGGCTCATTTGGTCGGGATCCACATAGCCCGACTGCACAAGTTTGTTACCGAAGGGCGAAAAATTGCTTTGGACAACCAGGGCGCGCCGGTTTATGGAGTTTGTCATAGCAGGTGACACCTAGCGGGATCGAAGGCGCATCGATCGGGCGATCGGGCGCGAGGAGCGAAACGGACGGGCAATCAATTCAGCTACAGGGCCCAACTCAGCTACAGCATGACCCAGGTATACCCCGGTCTCCCTCCCGAAAACAACAGCCCGCAGCCGCGCAGCCCCAAGGATCGAAGCTGGATCCTGAAGCTGGATGCCTAGGAATGGCAGGCATTGACACTGATTGGTTTTGGGGCCATGGTTTTGAATTTTGGGCCATGGGTTCGAGCCTGTTCTCGGATCGGTTTCAGGGTGGGTTGGCGGGTCATGCAAAGCCAATGGATCAAAACCAAATCAATCCTAAGCTAAAGGTCTCGGGAAAGCTCGCATCTAGAGCTGGCATCTGAGGTAGGGGCTAGGGCGGGAAATGTTCGATTCGGCCGGGTGGCGTTCTAACATAGGTTGAGCCTGTGCGGGTCACTGTCCGGGCAGCCCTGCGGGACAGGTGGGTGATGGGCAATCTGCACTTCAGCGAGTACTGGAGTGGTGAGGGCCACCCACGGGCGATCGCCCCAATTTGGCCAATTTGCACGGGTCAGGAAATTTGACCGTTGTTGGACTGTTGATGGTCAAAGCTCAACAGGAACTCAACAAAAACTCCATTGTGATCACTGCTAGCGAGGAACCAATGACCTACAGCCCTGAAGAAAACCTGACGGAAGATAAGGCCTCGGTGAATGACCCGGCCCCCGAAGCGGCAGTAGAAACCCCAACTGCCGAAGCACCGACCCCCGAAGCCGCCACCCCCGAAACCAGCGCAACCGAGGAAGCACCGGCCACCCTGGATGATCTGGACTTGTCTGAGTTGGAAGAACCGGCAGCCGAAGGAACCTATGGGCCCAAGGTGGCGGACTTGCTGCGGGAAATTGAGGGCTTGAAGGGGCAACTGGACGATCGCACCGGCCAGCACATGCGCTTAACGGCTGACTTTGAGAATTTCCGCCGCCGCACCGCCAAAGAGCGCGAAGAGTTGGAGTTGCGGATTCGCTGCGATACGATCCGCGAGCTGTTGTCAGTTATTGATAACTTTGAGCGGGCCCGATCGTTCATCAAGCCCCAAACCGATGGCGAATTAAATCTGCACAAGAGCTATCAGGGCATTTATCGCCAGTTGGTGGACAGCCTGAAGCGGTTAGGGGTGGTGAAAATGCGCCCCGAGGGCCAGGAATTTGACCCGAATTTGCATGAGGCGGTGATGCGGGAGCCGTCCAATGAGCACCCGGAAGGCACGGTGCTGGAGCAGTTGCAGGATGGCTATCTGTTGGGCGATCGGGTGTTGCGCCATGCCATGGTGAAAGTTGCCGCTCCCGGTGAGCCTGTGGTAGCGTCTGAGGACAACGACCAGGCCGCCTCTGAGTCCTAAGGGCCGCCGGATGAGCAATGGCGCACCCGTTGGGCCCAGGGTCAATGATGATTCAGCGATGGCCCTGGGGCGATCGCCTCGGTTATCGGTTAGTGATCGGTTAATCGATCGTCCCAGGCTCTGGCCCAACGGCTCCGGGTTGTGGTTCCGGATTCAGTGCTGATGTGGTGGCCTCCTCTTCAGCCCAGTTTCGTCATTGGCTCTACCGGGCAATTCGTTCTAGCGGCTTGTTCTAGAAGTTTGGGTTCTGACCGTTGGGGTTCCAAAAACATTCGAGTGCCGGAACTCTCAGCTCTCGATCTTAAAGTTTTAGAAATTGAGCTTGAAACCATTCATCGCCGGGTTGCGGTGTGTTTGTTCCGAAAACCGGTCAATATGAAGGCCAATGGAAACTGCCTGGGTATTGATGAGGTATCGATCAATCTTGCCGTGATGGGGATGATTGAACCGCTGCTGCCATTGAGTTGAAAACTATGGGAAAAGTTATCGGGATCGATCTTGGCACGACCAATAGCTGCGTCGCCGTTCTGGAAGGCGGCCAAGCGATCGTCATTCCCAACTCGGAGGGGGCCCGCACCACTCCCAGCATTGTCGGGTTTGGCAAGGGGGGCGAACGGCTGGTGGGGGAGCTGGCCAAACGGCAGGCGGTCACCAACGCCGAAAACACGGTCTTCAGCATTAAGCGCTTTATCGGTCGCCGTTGGACGGAAACGGAGTCCGAGCGGCGTGTCATGCCCTACACCTGCGTGGCCGGGCGCGATGAGACCGTGGACGTGAAAATTCGCGACCAGTCCTACACGCCCCAGCAGATTTCTGCCATGGTGCTGAATAAGCTGAAGCAGGACGCGGAGGCCTACCTGGGGGAGGCGGTCACCCAAGCGGTGATTACGGTTCCTGCCTATTTCACCGATGCCCAACGCCAGGCCACGAAGGACGCGGGCCAGATTGCGGGTCTGGAAGTGCTGCGGATCGTGAATGAACCGACGGCGGCGGCCTTGGCCTACGGTGTTGACAAGCAGGATGTCGATCGGGCGGTGCTGGTGTTTGACCTGGGCGGCGGCACGTTTGATGTGTCGGTGCTGCAACTGGGGGATGGGGTTTTTGAAGTGAAGGCCACGGCCGGGAATAACCACCTGGGGGGCGATGACTTTGATAACTGCATCATTAGCTGGGCGATCGAAGAGTTCAAGGCGATCGAGGGCATTGACCTGCTCGAAGACAAGATGGCCCTCCAGCGCCTGCGGGAAGCGGCAGAGCGGGCCAAAATTGAACTGTCCGGTTCCCCCACCACCTCCCTGAACCTGCCGTTCATCACCGCCGACGAAACGGGGCCCAAGAATTTGGAAATGGAGCTGACCCGCACCAAGTTTGAAGAACTGGTGGCACACTTGGTGCAGGCCACGCTCGACCCGGTGGATCAAGCCATTCGGGATTCGGGCCTTGCGCCCGATCAGATCGATCGAATCATTTTGGTGGGGGGTTCCACTCGCATTCCCGCCGTCCAACAGGCCGTCAGCGCCAGGTTTGCGGGTCGTCAGCCCGATCGCTCCGTGAATCCCGATGAAGCCGTGGCCCTGGGGGCTGCCATCCAAGCGGGAGTCTTGGGCGGCGAAGTGCAAAACCTGCTGTTGTTGGACGTGACTCCCCTATCCTTGGGGTTGGAAACCCTGGGGGGCATGTTTACGCGGATTGTCGATCGCAACACCCCGATTCCCACCTGCCGATCGCAAGTCTTCTCCACCGCGATCGATGGTCAAACCTCCGTGGAAATCCATGTGGCCCAAGGGGAGCGGGCCATGGTTGCCGACAACAAGAGCCTTGGCCGGTTCCTGCTGACCGGCATTCCCCCCGCTCCCCGCGGCCTGCCGCAAATCGAAGTCTCCTTTGAAATTGACGCTGACGGGATCCTCAAGGTCTCGGCCGTGGACAAAGGCACGGGCCAAAAACAAAGTATCCGGATCACCAATACCGGTGGCCTGTCCACGGAAGAAGTGGAGCGGATGCGGCAGGATGCGGAAAGATTTGCAGATCTCGATCGCAACCGACGGCAGCGCGTGGATCTGAAAAATCAGATTGATAGCCTGATGTATAGCTATGAATCGGCACTCCAAAGCAATGCCGATCTGATCGATGATTCGTTGCGCCAAGTGTTGAAAACCCAGGCCGACACCCTTGGGCGACTGGATAGCGATCCGGAAGCACGCTTTGAGGATTTGCAATCGGCATTCAATGCGCTTCAGGAATCCCTACTGTCGGTGGGTAAACGGGCTTATCAGAATTCGGAAGCTGCCAACAAGCCCCCATCTTCCCCGCAATTCCCATCCCCCGCTCCCGCTCCTTCCGTGACGGGGCCAACCAGTTCAGCATTCAGCTCTCCCCCGATCGCCTCCACCCCGGTCACGCCGCCGCCCGTGACTCCCGTGGCCACCAGTCCCGCGCCTGTCAGCGTTCCCAGCCCCAGCCCGGTTCCGGCGGTCACCCCTGCCGTGCCTGCGGTGAACCTGTTGGCCAACGGGGATGGGAATAGCTTTTCGATGCCGGAATTGAGTGTGGATCCGCCGTCCCCGATCGCCTCGATCGCCCTCACGGATTTGGGCATTGAGTTACCGGAGGATGACGATTCGGAATACGATGACTCCACGATCGCGGCCGACTACGAGGCGATCGAGGACTAAACGCCCGATCGCTCCAGTTCCGAGCAATTCCCCATCCAATTCCCCATCCAGTTTCGACCCATTCCAACAGTCGCCAGCCCAGGCCAACTCTCCCAAGATTGGCCTGGGTAACCCCCCTCATCCATAGACGGCAATTACGCCCCCTCGCCAGTTGCAGCGTCACACCCCCTTTTGTTAAGTTTCGTCTGTTGGAGTTGCCCCTAACCACCCACACACCGATTGAAATCGCGCTATGGCTGATTACTACGAGACTCTCGGCGTATCTCGCGACGCAGATAAGGACGAAATTAAGCGAGCCTACCGTCGGTTAGCTCGGAAGTATCACCCCGACGTGAACAAAGAGGCGGGGGCAGAAGAGCGGTTTAAGGAAATTAACCGAGCCTACGAAGTGCTCTCGGAGCCAGAAATGCGGGCCCGGTACGATCGCTTTGGCGAAGCCGGTGTGTCGGGAGCCGCCGGGGGGCCAGGCTTCAGCGACTTTGGTGTGGGCGATATGGGGGGCTTCGCCGACATTTTTGAAACCTTCTTTGGTGGGTTTGCCGGAGCTGGCGGGGTTGGGGGGCACAGTGGTGGCCGACGACGCAGCGGGCCGGTGCGTGGGGATGACCTCCGCCTCGATTTGCGCCTTGACTTCAAGGAAGCCATCTTCGGTGGCGAAAAGGAAATCCGGATTAGCCATCTGGAAACCTGCAACACCTGCAACGGTTCCGGAGCCAAGCCGGGAACCAGCCCCAAAACCTGTGGCACCTGTGGCGGCTCAGGCCAAGTGCGCCGAGCCACCCGCACGCCCTTCGGCAGTTTTGCGCAAGTGTCCGTTTGCCCCACCTGTAACGGTACGGGTCAAGTGATTGAGGACAAATGCACCGACTGCGGTGGCCGCGGCACCAAACAGGTCACCAAAAAGCTCAAAATCTCCATCCCAGCCGGGGTAGACAACGGCACGCGACTGCGGGTTTCCAACGAAGGCGACGCGGGCAAGGCCGGCGGCCCGCCTGGGGATCTTTACGTTTACCTGTTTGTGAATGAGGAGGAACAGTTCCAACGGGATGGCATCAATATTCTGTCGGAACTGTCCGTGAGCTATTTGCAGGCAATTTTGGGGGCCACGATCGAGGTGGAAACGATCGATGGCACGGAGGCGCTGGAAATTCCGGCCGGAACCCAACCCAGTACGGTGTTAACCCTGGAGGGCAAGGGCGTGCCTCGCTTGGGCAACCCCAGCCAGCGCGGCGATCACCTGATTACGGTGCAGATTGAGATTCCCACGCGGATCAGCAATGAGGAGCGGGAAATTCTCGAAAAGTTGGCGGCCCTGCGTGGCGACTCGACCCACAAGGGGGGCCGCGGTTTTTTAGGTAATTTGTTTCATTAGGGGACTGGAAAGGAGTTGACAGGATGGCGGCGATCGCCCTGGAACCGGATGAACAGCTTGATCTGCGGGGAACGCCCTGCCCCATCAACTTTGTGCGCACCAAGTTGAAACTGCAACAGATGGCCGCCGGGGCGCTGCTGGAAGTGTGGCTGGATGCGGGGGAGCCGATCGAGCAAGTGCCCGATAGTTTAACCATGGCGGGCTATGCGATCGAGTTTTTGGGCCCCCACCCCGAGGCGGCAGATGGTCACTTTGTGCTGCAAGTGCGCAAGCCGGCCGCTGCTGCGGCGGAGTCATGACCGGGCAAGCAACGACTCTCCCCGCTGAACCGATCGCGATCGAACGGTTAATGGGCACGGTTTTGGCCGTGCAAGCCAACTATTACTGGGTGCAGCTTGACCCTGGTGCTCCCATTCCCGCCACCTGCACCACTCAACGGTTGCTGTGTTTGCGGCGGGCCCGCCTGAAAAAGGTGGGTCAACAAGTGGCCGTGGGCGATCGGGTGGTGGTGGTGGAACCGGACTGGCAAGGCCAACGGGGGGCGATCGAAGAAGTCTTGCCCCGCCGCAGTTGGCTCGATCGGCCGCCCGTGGCCAATGTGGATCGGGTGTTGTTGGTCTTTGCCCTGGCGGAACCCATCTTGGATCCCCATCAACTGAGTCGATTCTTGGTGAAAGCGGAGTCTACGGGGCTGGCGGTCACCCTTTGTCTGAACAAGCGGGATTTACTGTCGGCGGCGGACTGCCAGCAATGGCGCGATCGGCTGCGAAATTGGGGCTATGACCCATTGCTGATTAGTGTTTATCAACAACAGGGACTCCAAACCCTGCATGAGGCCCTTTCGGGGCAAACAACCGTTGTGGCGGGCCCGTCCGGCGTTGGCAAGTCCAGCACGATCGGGGCCTTAATTGGCACAGATCTACGAACGGCCGCCGTTTCCGGCAAATTGGCCCGCGGCCGCCACACCACCCGCCACGTGGAGCTATTTGAGCTGCCGGGTGGTGGTCTGCTGGCGGATACGCCGGGATTCAATCAGCCTCAAGTGACCTGTGGCCCCGCTGCCATCCCGGCCCTGTTTCCCGAAATTCAGCAACGGCTAGCGATCGCTCCCTGTCGCTATGGGGATTGTCGCCACCGCAATGAGCCAGACTGCGCCGTTCGCGGTGACTGGGAACGATATCCTTTCTATCTGGAGTTGCTTGAGGAGGCGATCGACTACGAAGCCGCCCAAGAGCGCCAACGCCAAACCGAAAGCTCCTTCAAGCGCAAAATCCAGCGAGACGGGCGCGAAGTCCTGGAACCCCGGTTGAATAGCAAACGATTTCGCCGCACCTCCCGCCGATTGCAGCACCAGGCGATCGAGGAAACGGATGATCTTTAATATTCCAAACTTGTCCCGAACCTGTCCCGAAGTCCTAAACCTGCCCCGGAGCAATGGCCGGAAGATAGCCGAAGGATGAGCGCTGGCAGCGGGTGGCAATCTTGAGCCGCTTCAACAGCCAAAATGATCGCCAGAACGATATGGAGCCGATCGAGCCATCGACCCGATCGGGCAATCACCCCTAGGATACTTGCAACGCAAAGCCATCTGGCAGGGCGGCCCCCTGCAAATCCGCTTGCCCCAACAGCGTTCCGGTCAGATCCGCCCCGCGCAAGTCCGCATCCCGCAAAATCGCCCCCGTCAGATCCGCATAGCTCAGGTCAGCACGCTTCAGATTTGCTCCCGTCAGATCCGTAATCAGAGGCGTTGCGCCGGAAATACGGCGTAAATTGGCACGGCAGAGCTTGGCTCCCTCCAACGATGCATGGCGCAAAATTGCCCCATTCAGTTGGCCATAGCTCAAATCTGCCTCCGCAAAGTGGGCGTGCTGTAAATTCGTGTGGTGATTAGGGGTCGATCGAAAATCCACCTCATACAAAACAGCCCCTTGCAAATCTGCCCGCGCCAAATCCGCACCGCTCAAAATTGCCTTGCAAAAGTTGGCGAACTTCAAGCAAGTTTGCGTCAAAATTGCCCCTGTTAAATCTGCCTCTCGCAGCGTTGCCTCGCTCAAATCTGCTCCATGCAAATTCGTTCCCCAAAGCAGCGATTCACTCAGATCCGCCTGTTGCAGATTGCAATGGCTGAGGTTGCTTTTGCCTAATCTTGCTTGCCGAAAATCCGCTTGCTTAAAGTCAAATCCCTGGAAATTCATGGCGGTTAATTCCACATCCCGCATTTGGATGAGATGGAATTTTTGTTCACCCGCTGCACCGCGCTGAATCAGTTCTTGCACGTCCATAAAGTCCGTGATTTCCTATCGATGAATTCGGTTAACAGCCCGTTTAATCATGGCCGCTAATCATGGTCGCTTGAATGGTTGCTGCTGCACGACTGCCGCGATCATCCGGGGTGGCTTTGGGCGGCCGATCGCCCTGCTCGATCGCCCATTCCCGTCGGGCCCAATTGGAACTGTTGAGCCTGTTGCCGCAGTCGATCGCCAATGCCATCGCAAACACTCTGACAAAGCACAAACACCTTGGGATCCGCCACTTCGTAATAGGCGCTAACGCCCTTGGGCTGCCGGGACAAGATGCCCGCCTGGGTCATAATCTTCAGGTGTTTGGACAAGTTGGCTTGACTGAAACCCGTCGCTTCCGTCAGTTCCATCACGTTCATGGGCCCCGATCGCAAACAACACAAAATTTGCAAGCGGCTCACTTCCGAAAGCACCTTGAAATAGTCAGCGATCGAGGTCAAAACTTCAGGGGTCAGCGGGTTGCAATCTTGATCAGTCATGCCAGAAGGGGGCCAAGCAATGGCGTTGGAGAATATGCAAGCGTTTGGGAGCAAACAGGCTGCTGGTGAGGGCAATTCAGCATGGGAGCACAGGAGCAAGATGACCCAATGCGCGATGACCCAATGCGCGATGACCCAATGAGATGACCCAATAAGTATAACTGGATAGCCATAAAGAGTTTAATAGAGATTGCCCGATCGCCCAAGGGGCATCCCACAACCCTTTCAGCCAAGCTGATGCGCATGGAATGCCTTGCGATATCCTATGGGGGAAGCTTGGACTCTAGCAACGCGAGATCGTAGCCGAATGGACTCTAAATACCGAAGAATTCTACTGAAGCTCAGCGGCGAAGCGCTGATGGGTGACTTGTCCTATGGCATCGATCCCGAAATTGTCCACGGCATTGCCCGCGAAGTGGCGGAGGTGATGGCCACGGGGGTGCAACTGGCGATCGTGGTGGGCGGTGGCAATATTTTCCGAGGAGTCAAGGCGGCGGCCGGCGGAATGGATCGGGCCACGGGTGACTACATCGGCATGATCGCCACGGTGATGAACGCCATGACCCTGCAAGATGCCCTAGAGCGCCAAGGGGTGCCCACCCGAGTGCAAACCGCGATCGCCATGCAAGAAGTGGCTGAACCCTACATTCGACGACGCGCCATTCGTCATCTGGAAAAGGGGCGAGTGGTGATCTTTGGGGCTGGTTCCGGCAACCCGTTTTTTACCACTGACACAACGGCAGCGCTGCGAGCGGCGGAAATTGATGCGGATGTGATCTTTAAAGCCACGAAGGTGGATGGGATCTACGACGCGGATCCAAAGACCAATCCTGAGGCAAAACGCTACACCAGCCTCAACTACAATCATGTTTTGACGCAGGATCTGCGCGTGATGGATGGTACCGCGATCGCCCTGTGCAAGGAAAACAACATCCCGATCGTGGTGTTTGACTTGACCGTTAGCGGCAATATTCAGCGCGCGGTCATGGGAGAATCAGTCGGCACGATTGTAGGAGGACGCTGTGAAGTTAGCTGACGTTGAAAGCAACATGCAAAAGAGTGTGGAAGCCACCCTGCGCTCTTTTAATACGCTTCGAACGGGGCGGGCGAACACCTCCCTGCTCGATCGAATTGTGGTGGAATATTACGGCACTCCTACACCTTTGAAGTCTTTGGCCGGCATCAGCACCCCCGATGCCAGCACCATTGCGATTCAGCCCTACGATAAAACCACCCTGTCGTTGATCGAAAAAGCGATCTCGATGGATGAAGATATTGGCCTCACGCCCAATAACGATGGTTCGGTGATTCGCCTGAATATTCCGCCGCTCACCTCAGAGCGCCGCAAGGAGCTGGTGAAGGTGGCCTCGAAGTATGCCGAAGAAGGCAAGGTCGCCATTCGCAACGTGCGGCGAGAGGCGATCGATCAAATTCGTAAGCAAGAAAAGAGCGCCGAGTTGTCGGAAGATGAAGCCCGTGATTTGCAAGATCAGGTGCAAAAAACCACGGACAAATTCATCTCCAAAATTGACAGCTTGCTAGCGGAAAAAGAAAAGGACATCATGACCGTTTAACAGGTTTGGTGAACGAATTGGCAACCCGATCTCGTTCAGGTGCTGCCCTGCTGTGGGATTGGCCTGACTCGATCGGGTTTTGCTGTTTTGCGATGGAGTTGGCTATTTGAATTTCGGTTGAATCTCGGTTGAATTCAGCCTGAATTTCGGTTGGTTTCAGCTCCGTTGCTTCCAGATCCCTCTTGCAGTGAATTTTTGACCTATGACCCTTTCAGTTGGCGACCTCGCCCCCGATTTCACCCTGCCCGATGGCGAGGGTAACTTGGTGCAACTGTCAGCACTGCGGGGCCAGCGGGTGGTGCTCTATTTTTATCCTCGGGACAACACACCTGGCTGCACCAAAGAGGCCTGCGGTTTCCGCGACCACCACGCCGAATTCCAAGCAGCAAACACCGTGATCTTGGGTGTCAGTGCAGACGACGCAAAAGCTCACCAGAAATTCACCCAGAAGTTTTCACTTCCTTTCCCATTACTCTGTGATCTCGACGGTTCCGTCGCCACCGCCTATGAGAGCTATGGCCCTAAAAAATTCATGGGCAAAGAATATATCGGAGTTTTCCGACAGACTTTCGTTATTGGGGTAGATGGTAGGATTGAGCAAATCTATCGGAAAGTGAAGCCTGAAATTCATCCAACTCAGGTTCTTGCTGACCTTTCAACCCCGTTGGCATCCCCTGAATGAACTGGGAAATTTGGCCGTGACCGGTTTTCGTCCTTTGGCCCAAGTTTGGCGCTATGTCAAAACAGTTTTGGGTGTGGTGTTTCGCCATCCCCTGGTGGGTGTGACGATGATTCCGGTGATGCCGGATGGCCGGTTCGTGCTGGTGAAGCGGCGGGATAACGGCCTGTGGTCGTTACCCGGTGGTTTGGTGGATTGGGGCGACACGATCGCTTCGACCATTCACCGTGAGCTGGCGGAGGAAACGGGTCTCACCGTTGTGGCGGTGGGGCGATTAGTGGGGGTTTATTCGGCCTTTGACCGCGACCCTCGAATCCATGCCGTAAACATTTCTGTGGAAGTGCAGGTGACTGGAGCGATCGCCCCGGTGGATCAACTGGAAATTGCAGAAGTGGGCTTGTTTGCGCCAAGCTCGATCGGGGGGATGTTGTTGGCGCATGATCATGCGAGACAAGTCCAGGATTATTTCAGAGGCCAAGCCGTTGTGGATTAAACCCCAGGCAGCGGCCCAACTGGTGCGTAATGCCCGAATGCGGTTGCCGCGAGGGGATTGGTTTTGGCGAGAGGCGGGAAAGCCGGACTCGCTGGCGGTGGTTTGTTTGCATGGGGCGGCCCATGACGGCGGCCAGTGGCAGGGGCTTTTGGAAGCGTTGGGGCGATCGACCCATTGCCTTGCGCCGGACTTGCCCGGGGTGGGGGAGTCGGGGCGGCCGCGCTGGGAGTCGTTGCCGGGGTTGCTGGCCGCGATCGATGAGTGGTTGGACGCGCTGCGGGTCGATCGGCTGTGGCTGTTGGGAGCCGACTTGGGCGCTTGGATCGCCATCAGCTATGCCCTGTATCGTCCCCATCGTGTGCTGGGGGTGTTGCTGGTGGATCCGGAGCAAACCTTGAAAGGCGCTCAATTACGATTCCGGTGGCCACAGTTGGGTTCTCCCCGTCGCAGGCGGCAAACGGCGGCCCCATCCTTGCTGAAGCGGGCGGTTCGATCGCCTGCATCACCCATTGCTCTGGAGTGGGGCACGGTTCGGGCCGAAATTTTGGAAACGAAAAATTGGGATAGTCTGGTTTGTCCGGTTTGGACGCTGCGGGCTGTGCGCGAAACCGGGCGCGATCGGGGGCGTTCAGCCAAGGGGCCCCATGCGGCTTGGTTAGCCCAAACTCGACAGGCGTTTTTGCCTCTGGAAGGGGGGCAGCAAATTCAAGAAGCGCCGGAACTGGTGGCGGAGATCATTGCCAGAACCATGGCAAACCCCCGATCGCCCATTTTGCAACTGGATCTCTAGGAGCCAGGATGGGCGCGGAACCTGGGCAATTTTGGGAAAGTGAAGGCAAGGATGGAGCAGGGCGCACCGATGGAGGATCTAAAACGGTTGCTGGAGGCGGTCGCGGCGGGGCGGGTGGCCCCTGAACAGGCCATGGCCAACCTGCAAGATCAGGGTTTTTTTGCGGTGGAAGGGTTTGCCAAGGTGGATTGGCAACGGGAACGGCGCACGGGGTTTCCGGAGGCGATTTGGGGCCAAAACAAAACCCCGGAACAGATCGCGGCGATTATGTTGGCGATGCGCGATCGGGGCGCGCCCGTGATTTTGGCAACGCGGGTCGATCGCGCGGCCTATGACCAAATTGCCGCGATCGTGCCGGATTTGTACTACCACGCCTTGGCGCGGATTTGTGCTTGGCAGTCGCCGGCCGCCCTGCGTCGCCAGCTTCGACCCGGCACGATCGCCCTGGTGTCGGCGGGAACGGCTGATTTACCCGTGGCGGAAGAGGCGGCGGTGACCGCTGAGTTAATGGGATTTCGGGTCGATCGGCTCTGGGATGTGGGAATTGCGGGCATTCATCGGCTGTTTGCCCACCGCGATCGCCTGGCCCAGGCTGACGTGTTGATTGTGGTGGCGGGGATGGAAGGGGCCTTGCCCAGCGTGGTGGCGGGGTTGGTGGATGTGCCGGTGGTGGCCGTGCCCACCAGCGTGGGCTATGGGGCCAACTTCAACGGATTGGCCCCGCTGCTGACCATGCTCAACTCCTGCGCGGCGGGCGTGGGGGTGGTGAACATTGACAACGGCTTCGGAGCGGCGATCCTGGCGGGCCAAATCCTGCGCACGGCGGCCCGCATTCCCATTCCCGATCGCGCCTCTGAAGATCAAAAATGAGCAGCTCAGAATTGAGTGCTAATAAGCGCTGATTTGGCTCCTTTGTAGTGCTTTTGCAGATTTATCGGGGAATTTACTGAGAAATCTGCTGACGAAACTGTTCAGCCTTGGCCGCTAAGTCCACTTGGGCGATCGCCTCCTGATGCCCAGAAGCCAGCCATTTGAGCTGCACCGTGCCGTTTTCGGCCTCCGCATCACCCAAAATGACGCAAGCGGCAGCCCCGGCGCGATCGGCCCGTTTGAATTGCTTACCAAAGGCACTGGCGCTCAAGTCCATTTCCACCGCAAAGCCCCCCTGCCGCAAAACTTGGGCCACTTTCAAGGCCTGTTGTTCGGCCTGTTCGCCCCGGGAAACCACGTAAAAATCCACCCGATCGCCCGTCAAGGGTTGCAATTGTTGCAACAACAAAATCAACCGCTCCATCCCGATCGCCCAGCCCACGGCCGGCGTTTCCGGGCCGCCCAGCTCGCTCACCAAGCCATCGTAGCGACCACCTCCGCAAACGGTGGCCTGTGCGCCCAAGTCATCGGACTGGATTTCAAAGGCCGTGTGGCTGTAGTAGTCCAACCCTCGCACCAGTCGTGAATCCACTTGGTAAGCAATGCCCAAATCCGTCAGGGCCTGTTGCACCTTGGCAAACCGCGCGGCCGACTCGGGCGAGAGGGCATCTAAAATGCTGGGGGCTTCCTGGCAAATTTCCTGGGTTGTGGCCACTTTGCTATCCAAAATCCGCAGGGGATTGCGGCTGAGGCGATCTTGGGAATCCGGATCCAAGTCCGCGAAATAGGGCGTGAGGTAGTCCACCAGTTGGGCCCGATAGGTGGTGCGATCGACCCGATCGCCCACGGAATTCAGCAACATCCGCAACGATTTCAACCCCAAGTGATTCAGCAGCTCCACGGCCACCGTGATCGCTTCCACATCCGCCCGCGCATCCCCACTACCCAACAGTTCCGCGCCAATTTGGTGAAACTGCCGTTGCCGGCCCGCCTGGGGTCGCTCGTACCGGAACATGGGGCCGCAATACCACAACCGTTGGGGGCCGCCAGCCGCAAACAGCTTGTGCTCCACAAAGGCCCGCACTGCACCCGCCGTGCCTTCCGGCCGCAGGGTCAAGGAGCGATCGCCCCGATCGGTGAAGGTATACATTTCCTTACCCACCACATCCGTTGCTTCCCCAATGCCCCGGGCAAACAACTCCGTTTGCTCAAAGATGGGGGTACGAATTTCCCGAAATGCGGCGCGGCCCAGCACTTGGCGGGCGGTGGCTTCCACGTGCTGCCAATAGCCGATTTCGGTCGGCAAAATATCTTTGGTTCCGCGTAGGGCTTGAATGGCAGTCATGGCAGGCGATCGAGTCGAGGTGAAAGAATCGAATTGAAATGGTGGTGAAGCGTTCAATATCCTAGAGCGGTTGGGGCCCCGAGATCCTGCAAATTCTGTTGATTAATCCCCGCAACTGCTTAGGTCGTGGGGAGCGATCGCCAGGGGCCAAACCGATCGGCATAGTGATCCAAAATCGCTTCCACCTGTTGCCGGGCCCGATCGCCCAGCACCGGATCCAGTTCGATCGCCACGCCTCCCACCTGACTTTGCAAATAATCAAACTCCTGGGAGGTTTGGGGCAACAAGACCGCCTGCACCCCAGCAACCAAGTTCAGGTGGGCCGCTAGTTCACGGTAAACCGCCAGAGGCAGGCGATCGCAGGTTAACGCTTGCCGCATGGAATCAGAATTTAACAGCGCCATAATCGCTACGGTCGGTGATAACGAGGGTCGAAATAATGTCGAAATAAAAAGGGTCGATCGGCTGTGACGAATCGCCGTGATTGCTTGCGGTCAATGCCGATATGGATTCAATTGGTATCGATATAGATGTGATCAGTATCGATATGGAATGGATCAGGATCGATCTGTACCAACCTGTACTGGTCAATGCAGATCGCTGTAGATCAACACAGAATCAATCGCAATAGATCAAATGTCCTAGGATTCCGGGGTTGGCTCTGTTTCCCCATTGGACACGGGGCGATCGCGCCGCTGGGCCCACAATTGTCGATAGAGCAACTCTAAATCGTTGCCCGCCCGCCGAAACAGCTTGGCTTGGGTAAACACTAGCCCTTGAAAGAGGCGATAAAACGCCAACGACCCGATCGCCACCACCAGCCCCGTCGCCGTGCTGATCAGCGCTTCCCCAATGCCCAGGGTGACCCCTGCCGTGGCATCGGTTCCCAACTGCCCAATTCGGATTGATCCCAAAGAGCCAATCAGCCCCAACACCGTGCCCAACAGGCCCAACAGGGGCGAAAGAGCAATCACCGCCTCTAGCAGTTTGTCGCCCTTGCGCATGGCGCTGAGTTCTTCTTCGGCGGCCGACTCCAGGGCCAGGCGAAAGAGTTCCGGGTCTGGGTCTTCTAGCTTCAGGGGAGCCGCCAAAAACCGCCCGATCGGTTGGTCGCGGGCCTTGCTGGCGATCGGGCCGGCGCTGCTCCAGTCATTGCGGGCCGACTCCAGGATTCGATCGGCCACCTCCCGTTCCCGCAGCAAAATGCGCCCCCAAAACCAACAGCGCTCAAAGACCGTCCCCACTGACAGCACCGACAGTGTTAACAACGGCCACATGGCCGGGCCGCCCTTGGTAAACAGATCACTTACACTCACGGTTTCGTCCTTGCTCGTTGCGCGATCGCTCGTTCCCTGGCCAGAGCGCAGGAGAGCCAAAGCATCGGTCAGCCCCGCGCCAAGGGCACAACATTGCGCTCGGCTTTACACTTAACTTCGCAAATTTAGCAAATTTAACGGATCCATACCTAACGCCCCAGAGCGGCCACCCCGCCTTTCGATCGGGATTCAACGCAAAATCAACGGGCAAACTGCAACCAAATTTGCACCATCTCAACGGAGGATTGGGTTAATCTAAAGACATGCGACTCTGAGCGATCCCTCAACAGTCGATCGAACCGCCGTCAAGGAGCCTTCGATTAATGGACTATATCGAACAGGTGATAGAAAAGCTGAAACAGTGGGCACAGAAGGTGATCGAAGCGCTGCTTGGCCCACAGGCCCAGCCGGAGGCGGAACCGATTCCCGTGCCTGTGGATGATCGCGCCTATCGCCGCCGCTAATTGGATATTTGTCCTGGGAAGTTAGCGTCAAGCGTTCGTATCTTTCAACAACCGATTTAAACCGACGATTCGCCAAGCAAGGGGACTATCCTCTTGCTTGTGCTTTAGAAAGGGGTTTTGAGAAATGGGGTTAGCTCTGAGGTTGGCGCGACCCTCAGAAAAGCCTCAGAAAAACTGGGGCTGAAATTTTGCGAGAATGGGCCACTCAGTCCATTGAATTAGACCGCGAAAGAGCGCCGAAATCCGCGTGAAAATCTTGATTTTGCATGGCCCCAATCTGAATTTGCTGGGGCAACGGGAACCGGGAGTCTATGGAACTCTGACCCTGGCGGCCATTAACGAACGTTTGGAACAGGATGCGGCGGAGCTGCAAGTGGCGATCGATTGTCGCCAGTCCAATCACGAGGGAACGTTAATTGACTGGATCCATGAGGCTCTGGGGCAATTTGACGGTTTGGTGATTAATCCCGGTGGCTACACCCACACCAGCGTGGCCATCCGCGACGCGATCGCCGGGGTGGCCATTCCCACCGTGGAAGTACATCTCAGCAATATCCACAAACGGGAAAGCTTCCGCCACCATTCCTACATTGCTCCCGTGGCGATCGGGCAAATTTCCGGCTTCGGCCCCGAAAGCTACCGGTTGGGGCTGCGGGCGTTGGTCACCCAGTTGCGATCAAGCAAGTGATCCGGCTACTTTTTGCCAGATTCTTTTGCTAAGTGTTGTGGAAGAATTCGCGGAACCTTAATGGACGTAACTGGACTCGAACCAGTGACCCCCACGATGTCAACGTGGTGCTCTAACCAACTGAGCTATACGTCCGCAACGGGTTATCACCATACCATGATCTCTTGAAAAAACGCAAAGCTTTGACCAAGGTTTTTTCGCGGGCGGTGCGTTGGGGGGCGATCGAGCGGCCTTCAGCGGCTGTCAGTCGCCCCCGAGCCTGGTTAGGATAGAGGCGCTTTCCCAACCGTTGCTGCCGGACATTGCACCCCCAGCCTGTCATGGTTGGCAATTTCCCCTGAGGATTCGGATTCGTGGCCAAAATTACCGCTCACCAGTCTTTGCGCAATCTTGATCGACTGGCCCGTTTAGGGGCGATCGGGGGCATGGCTTTGGGGATTGGCCTGGCGATCGGGTTGCCGTTGGCCCCTGCGGCCCAGGTTTCTGCCGCCCGTCCCAATTTGGATCCGCTGGCGCAACTGCGGGCTTTCAACCATTGCCGAGGCTGCGATTTGCGCTATCGAGACCTCACCAGTTTGAACCTGCAAGATGCGGATCTGCGATCGGCCAACCTCTACGGAGCCAACCTGCGAAACGTCAATCTCCAGCGGGCAAACTTGGCAGAGGCCAACTTAGGCGCAGCCGACTGCACCAGGGCAGATTTTCGAGGAGCCAATTTAGAACGGGCCAATTTACGGGCCACCAATTTCAGTGCAGCCCAGCTCGATCGAGTGAACTTTGCTCGCTCCAATTTGATGTTCGCGGACTTGCGGGGAGCCAGCTTGGCCAATGCCAACCTCAGGGATGCTCACCTGGTGAATATTCGGAGCGACGGAGCCGAGTTATGTGGCGCAACCCTGCCCAATGGCACGTTGGTGCGGCAACCCTGCGAAGCCCCCAAGCCCGAACCCAATAAGTTTTAAGGGGCTATGGGGCGATCGGTTGATTCGCGCTGATTTGCAATTCCCACGCAAAGCCCACGCAAAATCCACAAAACAGCCCTCAAAGCCGTTTATCAATCATGTCTGCCAGCAAGGCCAAAATGGCCGTTTGGGTGGCAGCCAACAGCAAAATTAGGGTGGCTTCCGTCAAGTCATTGCGCACAAAAATATCTTGCGCCAACGAAACGCAAAACCCGATCGCAAAGGCCGCTGAAACGGGCATCAAAATTCGCATCGGCGCAAAATATAGCCCCGTTCGCAGAATAATTTGCACAAATCGCAAAGTGTCCCGAATCGGTTTAATTTTGCTGCGGCCTTGGCGCGGGTGATAGTCGATCGGCTCGTAATGCACCGTATAGCCATTGGTGAGCATGGCCACCGTAATGGTGGTGGTGAAGCTAAAGGTATTGGGCAAAATATTCAAAAACCGATCGGCAATTTCCTTCCGAAAAATCCGCAAACCACTATTCAAGTCAGGAATCTTGGTTTTGGTAATCCACTCCGCAAAGCGAACGAGAAACCACTTAGGAATTTTCCGCAAATTGGAATATTGCACATTCTCCCCAGTCCGCGACCCCACAACCATGTCCGCTTCCGCCAGTTGAATTAAATTCACCAAGGCCGGAATCCGTTCGTTGGGATAGGTTCCATCCGCATCGGTAATTACAATCAAAGAATACTTGGCGTGACGAATTCCGGTTTTTAAGGCCGCACCATAACCCCGATTAATGTTGTGATCAATGACCCGAATACCGGGTAGTTGATGCAAAATTTCACCGGTTCGATCGCTGGAACCATCATTCACGGCAATGATTTCATAGACACCCGGATAAGCACTGAGGGTGGCTTGCAGATGTTCGATGGTGGGAGCAACGCCCAATTCTTCATTAAAAATCGGCAACACCAAAGAAAAAGCAGGATAGGCTATTTCCCCAGAGCGATCGCCTGGCTCATTTTGATCCACCAGAGCGGGATGGTTAGCGATGCTTGGGGGATTGCTACTCATGCGAAATAATCGCCTCAAAAAACAGGAAAGTGACGGGAAATTAAGGGAGCGGGAATGCAGTTAGCACCCGCACACCAAACGCCGTCTACTTTACCATTGGCCTGATCTACCCCAGGGAATTCTAAATGGGGTGGTCATTATCGCCGCAGAGGATCGATCGCCTCATGCCGTTTGGAGCGGTGATGAGGGGGTGATGGGGCGGTGATTCGATCGCGAAACTTCGAGAAAACTCGACCGTCGAGCCTTCGTCAAGCCTTCGTAGAACCTTGGTTGCAGAAATTCAGAGATTGAGAGGTTGATCAATAATGCGTAATTTGGCGGCGCGATCGCCCCGTTGGCGACCCTACTGGCCCCCCTTGGGCCATCTGAAATGGGGATTCTTGGCCGCGTTGGTCATTGGCCTGGCCGCGATCGGGGGCATCGTTAGTTGGGGAACCACCCAGCCCAGCCAGGCCGCAACCCCCGGCGGCACGGAACTGGTTTGGTATGGCCAATCGGCCTTCAAGCTCACCACCCCTTCGGGCAAAGTGCTTTGGCTCGATCCCTGGTTGCAAAATCCGGCCAACCCCGAGGGAAAAGCCATCCTGAACCAGCTCGATCGGGCTGATTTGGTGCTTGTCACCCACGGCCACAACGATCACGTGGGAGATGCAGTGGCGATCGGCCAAAAAACCGGGGCCCAATTGGTGGCCACCTTTGACTTGGCCAATGCTCTGGTTTCCGTGTTGGGCTACCCCAAAGAGCAATTGCAATTTCCGGCCCTGGGCAACTTTGGCGGTCAAATTTCCTTGCTGGATGGGGAAGTGGAAGTGGCATTCGTGCCAGCGGTTCATAGTTCCACCGTCAGCACAGATGGCAGCCCCCAACCCTTTTATGCAGGTAACCCGGGCGGCTTTTGGATCAAGGTGAAAAACGGCCCCACCCTCTACCACACGGGCGATACAGACCTGTTTGGCGACATGGCCCTCATTCCAAAATTTGGCCCCGTGGATTTGATGTTGACCTGCATTGGCGGCAAATTCACCATGGGCCCCGATCGCGCCGCTGAAGCGGTGGAATTGGTGCGCCCCAAATTAGTGGTGCCCATGCATTACGGCTTATTTTCGCTGCCGGGCACACCGGAACAGTTCGCCGCAGCCCTGAAAGCCAGACGCATCACCACGCCCATGAAGGTGATGAAAATTGGGGTTCCCGAACAAATTTAGGAACCGCATTTTTGCAGCCCAACAATCAACAACCCAACAATTAACGTTGATGGGCTTTTTGGGCAATTCATGAACAACCAGTCCACCAAAAACACTGGCAAGCTGATCAAAAATGATCGATCGCCCTGCCAGTGTTTTTCATGATTCATCGTCAACATTGCAATGCCCCGATCGAGTTGAAAACTCAAGATCATGGGACATTTCAACTCAGAAAATTAATTCGGAACTATGCGGGTTCCCCTTCGGAAGAGTCAGGGGCGATCGCGGCAAACTTGGCAAACACTTCCGCCTCCGTCAGGTTCACCGTTTGGTTCGCAAAGTCATAGTAATGGGGCTTGCGATCAACGAAAATTTGCTCCGTGAATTCAAAAGGCTGGTCATCGGCAAATAATCCCGCTGGCACAAAATAGTCCTGAGTTGGAACCAGCCGATAAAACAAATGCGTGCCACATTCACCGCAAAATGCTCGCTCAGCCCAGTCGGACGATCGGTAAACCTTCAGTTTCTCGCTTCCTTCGATTTGCACATTGGAACCGCAAGCAATTCCCAACGCTGGGCCACCACTCCATCGACGACACATCCCACAATGACAAGCATCCACGGTGGTTTTGTCGGGAACTTCAATGGCGATCGCCCCACACAGACAGTGACCTTTCATCGATCGCGCCTCCTCCATCAGAGATTTCAAGAACGGCTGCAAAGACGGGCGGTTATGGAAACCACTATCTGATTTTAGTACGATAATCTTCAAGGGGCACTGCCAAAATGTCGCAACGGCGATCGCTCACAACTACAACAAAAGTCCGACAACAAGTCCGACAGTCCCCCACGCAGCACCATCCGTAACTCCAACAGTCGTCGCCCAAACTAAATTCATCGGGTTAAGCACCGTTGTCCAAAGTGTTTTGGGAGGTCAAGGTCATGTCGATGGGACTGTTGTGGCTGTCTTCAACGGGTGTGCAAGCGAGCCAGCAAGTGCGGCGCTATGGCGATCGGCAACCAGCAGCGGCGGCGATCGGGACGGCGATCGTCAAATATCGCAGCCCGGTGACTGGGGGCTGGCGGGTTTGGTTCCAAGCATCCTATTGGTCGATCGCCAATGGGGAGGGGTTGAACCTGCATGAGGGCGATCGCCTGGAGGTTGTGGGCTACGACAACGGCAATCAGTTGGTGGTGCGCACTGCTTAACTTTCGACTCAATATCAAGCAATTAACTCACTACTGAGAGTCTCAATTGATGGCTTGTATAATTGGGCTGAAGCGGTTGATGAGTGTCCCATGAGTAGATCGTTGCGAGTTGCTGATCGTTATCGCGATCGCGCCAAAGTCGCCCTGAAGCGTAATGGTTTAAGCCAATCAGCACTTGCTTTAGATCTGGGATTTTCACGGGACACAATTTCCAACTTCTTTCGAGGTCGGCCGGTTGATCGATCATATTTCCAAGAAATTTGCGATCGCCTAGGTCTTGACCTCCAAGAAATTGCTGATTTTGGGGCTGAAGATGATTGTGAAACAGCAGTCTTCAATCCTAGCTTTTTGGGTCGGGAAGCGGATATTGCTGAATTGGAACGTTTGAGCCAACAGCACCGCCTGATTGTGATTCAAGCCGGTGGTGGCGTGGGCAAGAGCACCCTAGCTAGCAACTTCCTCAGCACACACTTCCCTCAAAAAGTACTTGAGTTACCCGTGGCTCGGGAAGCGCGATACTTAGCGCCGGTTTCTGGGTTTGTGGATGATTGGCTGATGTTTGATCTGCAACAACAGACTGGTCACAATCTGGGAGTTTCTCTGCTGCGTCTGAAGCGTCAATTACAAACCACGCCGATCGGGATTTGGATTGACAACTTGGAAACGGCTCTGGATGAGCAGGGACGATTGATTGAAGATTGTCGAGATTATGTGGAATTGCTGCGAACTTTGGGCGATCCCACGCTGAAATCTCTGACGTTGGTGACAAGTCGCGTACGAGTTTGCGAACCTTCGATCGCAGCCTTCACTCATGTGCTGGATGGTTTGCCGTTATCGGCATGGCACACCTTTTTTGAGAATCGCGGCATCGTGATTCACTCGCCTACATTGTCAAAACTTCGTTATTCCTATGGTGGGAATGCTAAAGCTATGGAAATCATTGCCGGTGCAACTTGCGAAGATGCTAACAACAACTTGCATGAGTATATGTCTCGTTCGGGAGCAGATTTGCTGAAGCACCCTGAGCTGAAGCATTTGATTGAGAGTGAATTGCAACATTTGGAGCCGGTCGCTGCTCGTTTGCTTGCTCGGATGGGTTGCTATCGCTATGAGGAAATTCCCGCAGTGACGTTGGCAGGTGTGGAATGTTTGTTGTGGGATGTGCCGATCGAGGAACACCAACGGTTGATTACAAGCTTGCGAAATCGATCGCTGCTAGAGTTTCGTGATCAAGGCTATTCGTTGCACCAGGTGATTGCGCAAGCTGCACGTGAGCGTCTGAAATCTAGCGAAGATTGGCAGCAAGCCCACACCCAAGCAGCCAACTACTGGCAGACACACTACACTGACTTTGAGGGTGATCAGAAAGTCCTGGCATTTGCAGAAGCATTTTACCACTTCGTTGCCATTGATAAGTTTGAAGAGGCCGCATCGTTTATTTACAGTGCGGTGCCTAATGTTGGGCAGAGTGGACTTAATCAATACCTCAACGGCAGTTGTCAATCCGACTATCTACTCAACTGTTTAAAGCAGCTTGAAGGTCACCTCTCACCAGCTTCTTCCATTCTTTGTATGGGATCAAAGGGTGTTGCTCTCTACTATCAAGGAGAGTATGAAAAAGCAGTTGAAATTCTGCAAGCAGTCTTGGACCAGTATCAATCTCTTTTGTCAGGAAGTGGCACACTGAATATTCCTGACTATCGAGGGGACTGCTGGGCTTGGATGTCTATTGCCTACATCGAAATGGGCAATTTGGCTGCTGCTGAGGACTGCGTCTCAAAAACCAGAGATTCATTGAGTTCTGATCTAGAAGTCAAACTGCTGATGTCTTCTTCTCTGTTGTGGTTGCGATTAACTGGAGGCTGCTATTCAGATTGCAGGCAGATTATCCGGGATTTGCAAGACGAGAGCCTGCTTCAAGACAGTGACTTCGAGGTCAGCATGAATTCGCCATTGCGCCGGTTGGAATATCTGGGTATTGAGTTTCCTGTTCTCAATATAGTCAGTATCTCAGTCATTATTGAATTGTTTGAAATTATCGAGAGCAATTCAAAAAAAATCTCTGTGAACGAAATTGACTTGCTTTCAGAGAAACTGCAAAATCAAAAGGAGGTTTACAAATCCTTCGCTGATTTTCATGATTCTTCTCTTTTATCCGTTCTAGCTTGCCATTTCTATTGTTGCGTCGGGCATCAGGATCAGGCTTTGCAGGAAGTGATGGATCTTCAGTCTGCTACCGAGTCGATTTTCAAGAATGCAACATTGAATTTTCTTGCACTGAAATCACAGGGTGTTTTGGCTTACTACAGCTCAGATTTTGCGGAGGCACTGGTGATTTTCTCAAAATGCCTTGAAGTGGTGACGGATGGGCAGATGAAAGTCTACGCTCCCCTGATTCACTACTACTTGGGTAAAACTCATCAGTCACTCTTCAACCAAACCCAGAGCAATCAACATTTCCAAGAAGCGATCAACTGGCTCACCAAAATGGGAGCAACACGCCGGATTGAACAGGTGCAACGCGCGATGATCAATCCCGTTCATGGCCTGGATATGATTTGGTGATGATGAGCGCGGTTATGACCATTGGCTGATCAGTCGAAACCTAGCCGAATGAGACGGGAGTAGATTACTCTCGTCTCATCTATTTTTGGCACAATTGGCGAAGATGAGTAGTCGATCGCAGATTGAGCGCACCAACAAAGCCTTCTATCAAACTTAGCGAGCCATGACGACTGTCAAAGAGCAATTACTACTCTTGATTGACGAATTACCTGAACCCGCTTTAGAGCTAGTTCTCGAATTCACACTTTTCCTGAAAAGTCGTTACCTGGAAAATGCTAGCAAGTCTCCTGATGAGTCACTTGAAACTTCTGAAGTAGGAATCAATTCAGGCTCTAAAAGTCCTTTTGAGCAATGCTTTGGCACATTAACTCTTGATCAACCCGAAGACTTTGAAAATACAAGAATTGATCAAGACCTTGCCCAGGCTTATGAAGATGAATTGTCTTGAAAAGAGTTGAGGGCGCAGGGTTGCTAGTCCCCACGCCCTCGATCGAACCTACTTCTTGTCACGCGAACGCTTCAAGCCAGGAAACACCAACCAGGCGATCGCCACCGAACCAGCAAACATCGCCGCCACCGGAAAGGTCTGCGACAAAGCCGCCAACGCCGCCGTCACTTCCAACAACAACTTGATGTCTTCGAGGGTTTCCATCGGCTGTCCTCCGAACTCGATATCTCTATCAAACTCGGCGCTTGTCGGAGTTACAGCCGTTGCCCTGTCGGACTTGGGTTGCTCTTTGATGAAACTCAGCGCGGGAACAGATCCAAAACCTGTCCCCGCTCATGAACTGAGTCATTCAGCGCAGTTTGCGATTACAGGCTCGACAGCACTTCGCGGGCGGCGGCCAAGGTGGCTTCGATGTCCTCGTCCGTGTGGGCCAACGACGTGAAGCCCGCCTCAAACTGCGAGGGAGCCAGGTACACACCCCGCTCCAACATGCCCCGGTGGAAACGGCTGAACTTGGTCAGGTCAGCGGCCTTGGCTTCTTCGTAGTTGCGCACAGGGCCCGCCGTGAAGAACATGCCGAACATGCCGCTGATGTGGCCGCCGCAGACTTCGTGACCCGCTTCCCGGGCGATCGCCAACAAGCCGGTGATCAGCTTGCCGGTGATTTGGTCGAGATATTCGTAGCTGCCGGGACGACGCAGCAGTTCCAGGGTCTTGATACCAGCGGTCATGGCCAAGGGGTTGCCCGACAGGGTTCCCGCTTGGTACATGGGGCCAGCGGGAGCGACCATTTGCATGATTTCGCGACGGCCGCCGTAAGCGCCCACGGGCAGCCCACCGCCGATCACCTTACCGAGGGTGGTCAGGTCGGGGGTGATGCCGAATTTTTCTTGCACGCCACCGTAGGCGATTCGGAAGCCGGTCATCACTTCGTCGAACACCAGCAGCGCGCCGTTTTCCTTGGTGATTTCGCGCAGACCTGCCAGGAAGCCGGGTTCGGGGACGATGAAGCCCGCGTTACCCACGATCGGCTCCAGGATTACGCCCGCGATTTCGCCGGGATATTCCGCGAACAGGGCCTTGACGGCTTCCAGGTCGTTGTAGGGGGCGGTCAGGGTGTCGGCGGTGACGGTTTTCGGCACACCGGGCGAGTCGGGCAAACCGAGGGTAGCCACGCCGGAGCCGGCCTTGACCAAGAACATGTCGCCGTGGCCGTGGTAGCAGCCTTCAAACTTCAGCAGCTTGGTGCGGCCAGTGTAGGCACGCATCAGGCGCTGGACGGCGATACAGGCTTCGGTGCCGGAGTTGACGAAGCGCACCATTTCAATGCTGGGGACGGCATCAATCACCATCTGGGCCAGCACGTTTTCTAGGTAGCAGGGCGCACCGAAGCTGGTTCCTTTGTCGATCGCGGCTTTCAGGGCTTCCAACACTTCGGGATGGGCATGGCCGCAGATGGCGGGGCCCCAAGTGCCCACGTAGTCGATGTAGCGGTTGTTGTCCACATCCCAGGCATAGGCTCCCTGGACGCGATCGAACACGATCGGCTGACCACCCACGGACTTAAACGCGCGCACGGGCGAGTTCACGCCGCCGGGCATCAGCGTTTGGGCAGCGGCAAAAATTTCTTCTGAACGGGTGGTGTTAAGGGCAGTGGCAACCACAGCGAGCTTCTCCTTAGTTGGGTGTAATGGTTGGTTGTGATGGGGTTGGCGAATATCAAACCATTTTTACAACCCTAAAATTTTAAAATGAGAGGGGCGATCGCTGTCAGAAGTGGTAATATAGCCAAGCGATGTTGAGTGGCGCTTGCGCGGCCGCTTGCATAGCCGACCCTGGATGCGTAGCTCAGTTGGATAGAGCATCAGATTCCGGTTCTGAGGGTCGGGGGTTCGAGTCCCTCCGCATCCGTTCCCATCAAATGGCGATCGCATAAAATGGCGATCGCGGGCTGGTTTTGGTGTTGTTCAACCAGCCCTAGGGCTTATTGTGACCACTGACGCATCGCCTTCTCATTCGCCTCATCTCCCTTCCCAGTCGTCCGAATCGCGGGCTGGGGCTAATGTTGGTCTCGGGTCTGAGTCTTCACCCCCTGCGGAGTCTGCGGCCGCCAAGCCGGCCCCGGCCAATGCGGTGGTTACTCGCGACATGACGATCGATGACCTCGCTCCGGTCTTTCACTTGGGCGAACAGCTTTTTCAAAATGAGTTGTATCCCACGCTTTACCGCACTTGGGATGAGTGGGAGGTCACTGGCCTCTACAACACGGATCCGGAATATTGCCTGATTGCGGAAGTGGAAGGCGAGTTTGCGGGATTTGTGTTGGGTACGGTGATTGAAAAACAGGTGACCTACGGCTACATCAATTGGCTCGGGGTTGATCACCGATTCCAGCGCCGGGGCGTGGCCGACTCCTTGGTCGATCGATTCGTGGAGCGCACGATCCACCAAGGGGCCCGCAGCCTATTTATTGATACGGATCCCGCCAATGAACCGGCAGTGAAGTTCTTTACCCGCAAGGGCTTTGACAATGTGCGCCGCCACGTTTACATGTCGCTCGATTTGGGACAGCATCCCTACTTTGGCCGACTGATTGACTACGAGCAAGATCAGGTGGAACGGGCCGCTCGTAAGCACCGTCGCCGGGCCAAGGGATAGGTTATGCAGTTGATCCCCTGATCCCCAAGCCTGCCCTCTGGCGATCGTGGGGTGCGATCGCGGACTCCAATCGTGGGGCGCGATCGTGGACTTTGATCGCAGACTGAACCGGTGAGAAGCAAGGGCCGTCAGCCCCTAATTTGCCCATGAAATTTTTGCCCCTGCGCACCAAAATCGTCCTTGCTGTGGTGGCTAGTGGCTGGCTGGGGGCGGCGGTGGTCGGTCACTTGACCCTGGAGATGATGCGGGCTTCCTTTTCGCCGGCCACCGTGCAGGGCCACCAAGAAAAGTATCGATCGCACGTACTGGCCTATTACCAATCGGCTGGATCTTGGGACGCAGCCAAACAGCGGGAAGACCTAGGCCACTTCATCCAGCGCCGTCGGGCAGCACTGGCCCACAATCGCGCCGCTGACCTGCCTAAGGATCCCCGCCCGATCGATTGTCCTGTTGAAAGCTGGCTTCAGCGCCTCAAAGCTTGGCTAGGCCCTTTGGTGATGTTTGGGCGACCCTCTCCGCCTCCCGTGACCCATGGGGGATTAGGGGCATCATCGTGCAATTCGGAAGCCGCTTTGCCACCGGATTTCCCGGAGTTGCCAGAAGATCCAGCAACGATGCCTGGCCTGTTCCCACCTCCCAAGCCAGGACAAACCAGAACCGACCAGCGAGCCTGGCCCCCCAGCCGCCCGCTGTTTTCCGTGGTGGACTCAGCAGGCAACTATATCCTGCCGCCTGAGCGGGCCGCGCGGGGTGATCGCGTCCCATTTTTCGACTTGCAACGTTGGTGGTCTCAAGTATGGTCACAGCGCATTTCTGAGCTGCAATTAGATGAGCAAATTATTGGTTTCATTGTATTTGAAAATGATTCAGAGGTAGATGACAGCTTCCTAGCCTATGAACAAAGTGTGCGAGTTAGTTTTTTGTTGGCTTTTTTGGTCACAGCGCTTCCCATTGGGATGATGGGTTATTTTTGGGGAAATACGATCGCGCAGCCTTTGGAGCAATTAACAGAAGCTGTTCGTTTGATGAAGCAAGGTAATTTAGACCGCGCGATCGAGGTTAAGGCGAATGGTGAAATTGGTCAACTGGCGACTGAGTTTGTGGCCATGCGACACCAACGCCAACTGGCAGAACAAAAATTAGCCCGCCAAAAGCAACAGGCCGAAGCAGCCAAGCACCAAGCGGAACTAGCTAATCAGGCTAAGAGTGAATTCTTGTCGAATATGAGCCATGAGTTGCGAACGCCGCTGAATGCTGTCATTGGATTTTCGCAACTGATGAAGCGCGATATTGGCTTAACTGAGGAGCAAAAAACTAACCTGGCCGTGATTCAGATGAGCGGCGAGCATTTATTGAGACTCATTGATAACTTCCTGTCGATGGCCAAGATTGAAGCGGGCAAGGCGGAACTCGTTACACAGTCGATCGAGGTGCGATCGCTCTTTAAAGAAGTCATGGCCATGTTCGAATTGGCCGCCCATCAAAAGGGATTACGCCTCAATTTTGACCTGGATTCCGCCTTGCCTGCCTATGTGGTGATGGATGATGGAAAATTGCGCCAAGTGTTGGTCAATCTCTTAGGCAATGCTATTAAGTTCACACCGGAAGGGGGCATTTCTGTGCAAGTGCGATATGCACCGCCCGATCGCCTGATGGTGGAGGTGATTGATTCCGGGGTGGGCATTGAACCGGCTGAGTTGCCCAAGTTATTCCAGTCTTTTGAGCAAACCGCATCGGGGCGATCGAGCCGCGCAGGAACCGGATTGGGATTAGCCCTCAGTCGCTCTTTTATACAACTCATGGGGGGTGAAGTTACGGTCAAAAGCCAGCCCAATCAGGGCACTGCTTTTCATTTTTGGATCAGTGCGCCCATTGGAGAACCAAATAGCGCCAATCCCGATCCCAGACAAATTATTGGGCTAGCGCCCGATTCCCCAATTCCTCGGATTTTGATTGCTGACGATCGCCCGGAAAATTGCACCCTTTTGAGTCAATTGCTCAAGCGTGTGGGGTTTGCTGTGCGGGAAGTTCATGACGGCTATCAGGCGATTGAGGAGTGGTCTAAATGGCAGCCCCACCTAATTTGGATGGATTTACGGATGCCGCAACTTGATGGCATTTCGGCCATGAGACAAATTAAGAAACTAGCCCGCTCAAAACAGCAGTTTGTGGCTATTCTGGCCCTGACGGCCAGTGCTTTTCAGGAAGATGAACAACAGATTTTAGCAACCGGTTTTGATGGATTTGTGCGCAAACCCTTCCGAGAGCAAACGATTTTGGATGCGATCGCCCATCATCTCCAGGTTCGCTATCTGTATGCCAACTTATCCACCGGTTTGGAAAGCGAGATCAGCAGCAGCTTCAGCGGTCGATCGCCCGTGGCCAGCCCTGAACTCACTGATCGCGTGAGTCAAAAACTACGAAATTTGCCAGAATCTTGGCGCAAGCAAATGCTGAAAGCCGCCCAAGAAGCGGACTTTTTTGAACTGGAATATTTAATTCATGAGCTGCCCCCGGAAGAGGCGTTAATCATTGCTCAACTGAATCGTATTTTGCATGATTATGACTATGATCAATTACAGTCATTGTTGAGTATCAATCGGTCATGAAACCGTTACAAAATCGCCATGAGACTGTCACGAAATTTGATTGACAGCTAATTGATATTTGATTGATATTTTTAATTAGTACTTAGTGAATTTTTTTAAGTATTGTGCTCCTTCGCTTCATTGGCAATTAGGATAAATTCACGAATTTCATGATTCGAGTTTCACAATTCGTGAATTAAATTTGCAAATTTTCAGAAACTCGAAACCACAATCTTCAGGATGCAGAGCCGATGAACTATTCAATGATCGATCGTGTCCCCCCAGCAGACGGCCAGCACGAAGCCATCCATGAACTGGAACAACCGCCCTGCGCAATCCCGACAGTGCAAGGCAACATCCTGTTGGTGGATGATAATTTGGTGAACTTGCGAGTCTTGAGCCAGTTGCTGGTGCGGGAGGGTCACAAGGTGCGGCCGGTCAACAGCGGAGAACAGGCGCTGAAGGCGATCGCGGCCCATCGCCCAGACTTGATCTTGTTAGATATTCGGATGCCAAACCTAGATGGTTATGAAGTTTGTCAACGCTTGAAGGCTGATCGTCGATCGCAGTCTATCCCGATCATTTTTATCAGCGCGGCCAACGCTGTTCACGACAAGGTTAAGGGGTTTGAGGTGGGCGGTGTGGACTATATCGCCAAGCCCTTTCAAGAGTTGGAAGTGTTGGCAAGGGTCAACACCCATTTACAGATTTATCGACTGCAACAGGCCTTGAATCAAAAGATCTTGGATTTGGAAAAGGCGAACGCCAAGATCACGGAATTGAGCATTCGAGATGAGCTGACGGGACTGTTTAATCGCCGTCACTTTAATGGGCAAATGAGCCAATTATTTGAGCAAGCTCAGCGCTATCGTTCTCCCTTGAGTGTTGCGATCGGGGATGTGGATTTCTTTAAGCGAATCAACGATCGGTTTTCGCACGCGGTGGGCGATCGGGTCTTGAAAGGGGTGGCGCAAATTCTGCAAAAGAATCTGCGATCGAGCGATCTTTGTGCTCGCTATGGAGGCGAAGAATTTGTGATTGCACTGCCGGGCATCGGCTCAGCGGATGCGGTGGCGGCTTGCAACAAAGTTCGCCAGGCGATCGAACAAGCGCCTTGGCCCAAAATTCACCCAGAACTCAGCGTCACCCTCAGCATTGGTGTTTCTGACCATTTAGCCCTGGGAGATTATGAGGCGATGATTGCAGAGGCCGATCGCTATCTCTATGCCGCCAAACATGGGGGACGGAATCGGGTTTGCGCCGCTTCTTAATGTTTCGTTGAGGCCAAGGCGGTAGGATGATCGTTTTGGATTGCAGCCCCGTTTTTTCGATCGCGCGCGATCGCCCCCTGGGCTGAAGGATGCTGGGCTTGAATCATCCTCGGTCAACGCTGGGGCAGCGCGATCGACCCTTGGACGCAAATTCCGGGGCTGCTGGTTGTGTCGCACTCTTTTGTTGAAAGGCAAGTAACCTATGGGCCCCGTCAGTCAGTTCATCAAACACCACTACCGCCACTTCAACGCAGCGGCCTTGGTGGATGCCGCTGAAGCATTTAAGGTGCATGTGGAAGCCGGAAATCCGATGTTGCTGGCCATGGCCGGAGCCATGAGCACGGCAGAATTGGGCCTGTCGCTGGCGGAAATGATTCGCCAAGGCAAAATCAACGCGATTTCTTGCACGGGGGCCAACCTGGAAGAAGACATCTTTAACCTGGTGGCCCACGATTACTATGTGCGGATTCCGAACTATCGGGACTTGACCCCAGAAGATGAACAAAAACTGCTGGACAAGCATCTGAACCGGGTCACCGATACCTGCATTCCGGAAGAAGAAGCCATTCGCCGCATGGAAAAGGCCGTGCTGGATGTGTGGAAGGCGGCCGATGCGACTGGGCAACGGAAGTTCCCCCACGAATTCTTCTACGAAGTGCTGCTGAATGGCTCCTTGAAGGAGTATTACCAAATCGATCCCAAGAATTCCTGGATGTTGGCGGCGGCTGAACGGAATTTGCCGATCTTTGTGCCCGGCTGGGAAGATTCGACCCTGGGGAACATTTTTGCGGCTCGCTGCATTGAGGGCGACATCAAAAATGTCCACACGGTGCGCACGGGCATTGAATACATGATGGCCCTGGCGGACTACTACACGAAGGTTTCGATCGAGAGCGGCCAGTCGATCGGGTTCTTCCAAATTGCGGGCGGCATTGCGGGCGACTTCCCCATTTGCGTTGTGCCCATGTTGCAGCAAGACCTGCTGCGCGAAACGCCGCTGTGGGGCTATTTCTGCCAAATCAGCGATTCCACCACCAGCTATGGTTCCTATTCGGGAGCCGTGCCCAACGAGAAAATCACCTGGGGCAAGCTGTCGATCGACACGCCCCGGTTTGTGATTGAAAGTGACGCAACAATCGTGGCTCCGTTGGTGTTTGCCTACGTGTTGGGCTGGTAACGAAGCGGCGATCGGTTACCCAATCGATCGCTCAGGTCACTTTCAGATCAATCTCCGGCCAGTCTCAGATTGCTGATTGCTGATTGCTAAATGTCAATTGCTTATCAATCGATGTAGCTCATTAGTAGCTCATTCGATGTAGCCCATTGTTGCTAGATCTAGCCCTGCTCTGCTGTCTGGGGATGGCTGCCATCTCCCAAGGACAGCGGGGCGGGCCAACCATGCCCAATCGAAGGTATTAAAACTCCAAAATTGCCCACCGCCAATCGATCGGGCGATCGACGGTAGGATGATTGGGATTTAGCGGCAACCTTGGGCCCCAGCGGCTCTGCATTGCCCTGTACCTGGACTTCACCCCCATCCTTGACCATGCCCGACATTGTTGACATTGCCATTAATGCCGGTTCCTTTGAAACCCTCGTAACCGCCGTCAAGGTGGCTGGATTGGTCGAAGCCCTGAAAAGTCCAGGCCCCTTCACCGTATTTGCGCCCAACGACCAGGCCTTTGCTCAGCTACCACCCGGCACGGTGCAAACCCTGGTGCAAAACCCCCCACAACTGGCTCGCATCCTGAAATATCACGTGGTGGCTGGTAAATACACCCAAGCGGATTTGGCCCAGATGACCCAACTGGAATCGCTCGAAGGTGCTCCGATTCCGGTGCGGGTTGGCAAAAACTTCGAGGTGAAAAATGCCACGGTGGTAGCGGCCGACATCGAAGCGGCCAATGGCGTGATCCATGTGCTCGATCGGGTAATTCTGATGGGTTAATGGGTTAGGGGGCCAGTGGGTTAATCAATGGCAAAAACAATGGCAAAAACGCGGTTTTCCGATTTCAGAATCGGCCGGAAAGGGGCTGCCCTGCTCCCCAAAATTCAGTTGAGTCTGAGTTGAGTCTGCCAAGTTGAATCCATCAAGTTGAGTCAAATTCGATCCAACTTTTCGATCCCGCTCGAGGAAGTCCAACTCAAGCTTGCGATTGTTTGCGACTCTTTACATTTCTTCAAAATTCCCAATAGGGGACTGCTTTCGCCAAGCTTCCCCTAAGCTCGCTTTGTGAATCGTGCTCCGCAAGGGGCGTTCCGCGCTCAGCGTAGGATTTAGCGCGATCGCTCTGGTTCCTGTTTCGCGCCCGCCCGCCGGTAAGATCAGTCAGCTCACCGTGAACTGAGTGTTGATCGGTACACAGCTGGTTTGGGGGAATGCCATACACTGAGAGACAGTTTGTTAACTGTCTAGACGGACTCGACTTCCAGGGGCATCTATTGACTGAACGGGAATTCGCTTCCGTCCTCGCCTGGTGTTGAGTTTGCGGTTCGCAGGGCACAGCTATGGTCATGATCAATCCAGACCATGGCCCAACCGAAGCCGCGATCGGAACATGGTTCACTACTTTTTCCCGAGTATCGTTTTCAATAGAGTCTCAGGGGTAGGGAACAGCAGCCGCGAGGACAGATAACATCCAGCCCTTGTAGGTCGCTACTGCTTTTGCTTGTATCAGTCTCATAAGGGGTAGTTCTTATGGTGCCCAATCGCATGCTCTCCCGATTCTTTGTTTCCTCGGTTTTGACGGCCGGGGCGATCGCCCTTTCAAGTTTCACCGCTTCGGCAGGAATGCCTTTGGTTAACGGTCAAGCTGGCTCAGAAGGGCCCGCCGTTAGCTTTAATTCGCTCCCGAGCCAAGAAGCTGGGTTCGCTCCCCGGGGTAACCGCACCCTTCGCCACACGGTCAGTGGAGGCCGGCGCGGTGCTTGTGGTTCCTCGGCCTTGGCCCTCATGCCCTTAGTTCCAGGCCAACAGGGTGCGCTGACGGCCAGTGCTCATCCTTCGCTGTGGGTCTATGTGCCCGCTGGGATGGGCAGCACGGCTCGTTTCCGGTTGACGGACGCAACGGAAGCCGACTTGGATGAGCAAACCATCGCTCTTCCCCAGGAAGGCGGCTTGGTGCAGGTGAAGCTGCGGGATAAGGGCCAAGGCCTGACCGCTGGCAAGGCCTATCAATGGTACGTTTCGGTCACTTGCGAAACGGCCAACGGCGAAGAACCGCGCAACACCTTCGCTAGCGGCTGGATTCAACGGGTGGAAGCCAGCTCTGCGGTGGCGGAAGCAACGGCAGTTCCCGATCGGCTGACGGCGGCGGCGGCCTATGCTCGTGCGGGCATTTGGTACGACGCGGTGAGCAGCGTGATTGAAGCCGATCGCTCGGGCGATCGAGCAGCCGCTTGGCAAGCGCTGGCCACTTCGGCGGGTTTGGATCGATCGCTGATGGCCATTAACCTGCCCAGCAACTAGACCAGCAACCGGCCCCGTAACTCGTCAGATTGCCGGGTGGCAATCCTCAAGACAGTGCGTAGGCTATGATGCCTGTCGAGTCAGAATCAGGATGGAGTGTAAGCTCAATCCTGATTTTGGTTTTTAGGGCTTGTTTCTTGGAGTTGGTTGATGAACTACCTAATTGCTGTCTTTGCCGATCGCATGGGCGTGGAAGCGGCTTACACGGCCCTGGAAGCGGCAGGCTTTGACCTCAAGCAAATGGCCATTTTGGGCAAGGGCTACAAAACCGCCGATGAATTTGGATTCATTGACCCCAGCCAGCAGGCTCGTCGCCAAATTAAGATGATGGCTTTTTGGACAATTCCCTTTGGCTTTTTGGCCGGCGTGGGATTCAGCTTGGCGACGGGGTTGCAAACCTTCACGGAATGGGCTGGCCCGGTGGGCAACCATTTGGTAGGTGGTCTGTTGGGGGCGATCGGGGGAGCCATGGGCAGCGTGACCGTTGGAGGCGGCCTGGGCCTGACGGGAGGTAACGGCGATGTGCTGGCCTATCGCAATCGACTTGATCAAGATCAATACCTGTTGGTGATCAAAAATCTTGATCCGATGCAAACCCGCCAAGCAAATGATTTAATTCGGCTGCAAAACCCGGAAACCGTACAGGGCTATACCGATTCTGGGGCCGTTTAAACGCACAATCCATCCGGGATTTCATGCACCATGTTGGCTTCTTGGGGGGAAACTGCCCACCCCCAGACCCAAACAGGATTCAGGTTTCCCGTCCCTCATCAAGAACCCACCCGCTGGCGAGCTGGCGGGATGAGGATGGGTTTCTAAAGCCCCGCCTTCCTATAATCTAGGGAGCATGACCAACCTTACCGAGCCAGCCGATCGCTCTATGAGTTCGACCATCCATTCGCTCGATCGAGAAGTTGCCGCAGCCTCGGCATCAGACTTGTTTTTGCGGCATCGTCTCAAGGTGATGGAAGACCTGTGGCGGCAGGTGTTGCAACAGGAGTGCGGTCAGGAATTGGTATCCCTGCTAGATCGACTGTTGGATCTCTGCGCGCCGGACGGCCAAGCCGCTGATTTTTGCGAAGCTGATGTTTTGAAGCTGGTTGAAAACCTAGACCTTAATTCGGCAATTCGGGCTGCGCGTGCCTTTGCCCTTTATTTTCAACTGATTAATATCGTTGAGCAACATTACGAACAACGCGATCAACAACGGCAATACGAAACTGCCAGTAGTCAACCCATTTTGACGAAGCTTTTTAGCAACCATAGCCCCTTTGACAATCCTGAATCGAAGGGTGGAATTGAAGCAAAGGTGCTGGAGCGGAGCATTCCCAAACCGGATCAGATTCCGGATAATTGCGGTACGTTCTATTGGCTATTTCCCTATTTGCAGCAACTGAATGTGCCGCCTCGGCAAATTCAAAAGTTGATTGATCAATTGGATATTCAGTTGGTCTTTACGGCTCACCCAACGGAAATTGTGCGCCACACGATTCGCGATAAACAGCGGCGGTTGGTGAAGATTTTGCGGGAGCTGGATTTGGTGGAAGAAGATTTGCGCGATCGGGGGCTGAGCACCTCGATCGAGGCCCAAACCCTGCGCCAAAAACTCACGGAAGAAATTCGCCTTTGGTGGCGCACCGATGAATTACACCAATTCAAACCGACGGTGTTGGATGAGGTGGACTATGCCTTGCACTATTTTGAAGAAGTGCTGTTTGAGGTGATTCCCCAGCTCTATCACCGGTTTGATCGGGCGTTGAAATCGTCATTTCCGGGCCTGACTCCGCCCCGTTTCGATTTTTGTCGGTTTGGATCTTGGGTAGGTTCCGATCGCGATGGCAACCCTTCCGTCACGCCAGAAGTGACCTGGAAAACCGCCTGCTATCAGCGCAACTTGGTGCTGAAAAAATATCTGCAATCGGTGAAAAGTCTCAGCAGTTTGTTGAGCCTTTCTTTGCACTGGAGCGATGTGCTGCCGGAGCTGCTGGAATCTTTGGAGCAGGAGCAGGCTCGACTGCCGGATATTTACGAAAAATATGCGGTGCGTTTCCGCCAAGAACCCTATCGCCTGAAGCTGGCTTACATTGAACAGCGGCTGATTAACACCCTGGCGCGATCGAACCGGCTCTATGAAGGAGATGAATTGCACTCGGATATGTTGGAAAACAATCCGGTCAGCATCTATCGATCGGGCACGGAATTTTTGGCGGAATTGAATCTCATTCGGCGCAGTTTGCAACAAACGGGCTTAGTTTGCTCGGATTTGGAAGATCTGATCTGTCGGGTGGAAATCTTTGGGTTTAGTTTGGCCCATTTGGATATTCGCCAAGAAAGTGGCCGTCACTCGGCCGCGATCGATGAAATTACGGAATATCTGCAACTGTTGCCCAAGCCTTATCGGGAAATGGACGAGGCGGAACGAACGGCCTGGCTGGTGCAGGAATTAAGCACCCGTCGTCCTTTGATTCCGGCGGAGTTGCCCTTTTCCGACAAAACCCGCGAGGCGATCGAAACCCTGCGGGTGGTGCGACAGCTACAGCACGAGTTTGGCCCCGGAGTCTGTCAAACCTACATCATCAGCATGAGCCACAACGCCAGCGATCTGCTGGAAGTGCTGCTGCTGGCCAAGGAAGCGGGCCTCTATGACCCCGCCACCGGGTCAGGAACCCTGCGTGTTGTGCCGCTGTTTGAGACGGTGGAAGACTTGAAATGTGCGCCGTCGGTGATGGAGGGGCTGTTCTCCATGCGGCTTTACCGAGCCTTGTTGGCGGGTGGCTACGATCGCCTCGATGCCGTTTTGGAAGCGGCCACCGAAGGGCAAACGGGTGCAGAATTTGCCAAAATGCGCCCCCACACTCCCACCAGCAATCAGCAAGAGGTGATGCTCGGTTATTCGGACAGTAACAAGGATTCGGGTTTCCTCAGCAGTAATTGGGAAATTCACAAGGCCCAAAAGGCGCTGCAAGGGGTGGCCGATCGCTTTGGGGTGGCCCTCAAGATTTTCCACGGGCGCGGTGGATCCGTGGGACGCGGCGGCGGCCCGGCCTACGAAGCCATCTTGGCCCAACCGGGCCGCAGCATCCAAGGCCGCATCAAAATCACGGAGCAGGGGGAAGTGCTGGCTTCCAAATATTCCTTGCCCGAGTTGGCGCTCTATAACCTGGAGAAGGTGGCTGCCGCCACGATTCAATCGAGCCTGTTGGGCACGGGGTTTGATGACATCGAGGCTTGGAATGAGATTGTGGAGTCCCTGTCGGCGCGATCGCGGGAACATTACCGATCGCTGATTTACGAACAACCGGATTTCATTGACTTTTTCCATGAGGTCACCCCGATCGAGGAAATCAGTCAATTGCAAATCTCTTCGCGACCGGCCCGCCGGGGTGGCAAGAAGGATCTCAGCAGCCTGCGGGCCATTCCTTGGGTGTTTAGCTGGACCCAAAGCCGCTTCCTGTTGCCCGCCTGGTATGGGGTGGGCACGGCCCTGCAAGACTTTGTGGATCAGGAACCGGAAGAACACCTGAAGCTGCTGCAATATTTCTACTTCAAGTGGCCGTTCTTCAAAATGGCGATCTCGAAGGTGGAAATGACCCTGGCGAAGGTGGATCTGCAAATTGCCCGCCACTACACCAATGAGTTGACGCAGCCGGCCAACCGAGACCGGTTTGAGGCTCTGTTTGAGCAAATTGCCCATGAGTACATGACGACTCGGGATCTGGTGCTGAAAATTACGGGCCACGATCGCCTGTTGGATGGAGACCCGGCGTTGCAGCGCTCGGTGCAGTTGCGTAACGGCACGATCGTGCCCTTGGGCTTCCTGCAAGCGTCGTTGCTCAAGCGGTTACGCCAACACAAGCAACAGTCAGCGACTGGCATGGCGCGATCGCGCTATAGCCGCAGCGAGCTGTTGCGCGGGGCCCTGCTGACCATTAACGGAATTGCGGCCGGAATGCGGAACACCGGCTGATCGCGGTGGCTCATTGGGGCGCTGATCCCGATGCGCCTTGGCTCAATGGGGTCTGAATGGAAGGGCGATCGACCGACGGGGCGATCGCCCTTCTGGTGTCTGAAGGTGGGCTGGAGCCTGGGCTAGGCCACAAGCGATCGAGAAACTAGATACAATCCTTCATAAATCTTGAACACCACCGCGATCGCATCCTATGGCTGCCAACGTTGAAATTTATCTCTGGACAACTTGCCCCTTTTGCATTCGGGCCAAGCGATTGCTCGACCACAAAGGGGTGAAATATACGGAATATGTTCTAGACGGCGATGAGCCAGGGCGGGCCAAGATGGCGGAACGGGCCAATGGTCGGCGATCAGTTCCCCAAATTTTTATCAATAACCACCATGTGGGCGGCTGTGATGATATCCACGCCCTGGAGCAGGAAGGCAAGCTAGATGAGTTGCTGGCTGCTTCTTAGGTTGGCCGACAATCAGATCTAGCTCCACCGGTTATCACTTGGCGCTAGGGGCCTTGGCTTTGGTGTTCAGGGCCCTTTGCAATAGCTCGGGGATTTTGGAGGGGCGATCGGCAACTCTCACCTTGGCGGCCTTGAGCGCGGCGACCTTGGTGGCAACATCGGTTTTGCCCCGTTTGCCCAACTCCGTGCGCGAGGCCACGATCTGGTTGGCATGGCCGATCGAGCGGTTCACGGGGGCAAAGTGTCCGGCAATGTAGGCAATCACGGGCTTATCGATCGTTTCGGCAATGTAACGCGCGGCCCGCAGTTCCCCATCGCCGCTGACTTCGCCCAGCAGCACAATGGCCTCGGTGCGATCGTCCTCATCCAGCATTTGCAGCCACTGTAGCAACGACGATCCCACCACGCGATCGGCCCCAATGCAAGCGGCGATCGATTGGCCAAACCCAGCCCGCGTCAGTTGCAGCGCCACCTCGTAGGCCAGGGTGCTGCATCGGCTGACAATCCCGATCGACCCCGGTTGATAGCATTCGGCCGGGTGCATTCCCAACAACACCTGTCCCGGCACAATAATTCCCGGGCAATTGGGGCCGAGCACCAACGTATCGGTGGCCTCTGCCCGCCGCACCAGGCGCACCATATCCAACGGCGGCACACCGGCCGACACCATCACCACCTGGCGAATGCCGGCCGCGATCGCCTCCAAGGCTGCATCCACCGCCGCATAGGCTGGCGAAAAAACAATCACCACATCGATCGGCCCCACCGTGGCGATCGCCTCTTCTACCAAATCAAAAACGGGAATTTCATTGATCGATCGGCCCCCTTCGCCGGGGCTGACACCCGCCAGCACCTGTGTGCCGTAGTCCCGCATCAGCGGCACATGGTCGATCGCCAGCGGTTCGGCAATCCCACAAATCAAAACCTTGGTGTTGGGTGTCAGTCTCATCCACAAAGCTCCCTGACGCTCCTGCCGATTCGTTGATTCAATCCCACAAGACTGGCACAAAAATAGCGAGATGCTAAAACCAGATGCTAACCGGGAGCGGCCTTGGCGGCTCCCCGGCGACTGGTTCCATTATTGGCTGATTCCTCCAAATCATCGGTTAAATCTGCCTCTAAGTCTTCTGAATCGTCCTCGGCTTCCAAGAGTCGTTGCTTGCGATCGGCGCGATCGATCTCGGGCAATCGCAACAACACCCCGACTGCGTACCAGTAATAAACCGCCACTGGATCCACATCCAACGGGTAGTAATAGGTTTGATAACTGATAAACAGCACAAACACCCAATAGCTGGCTCCGATGCCGCGCAGATTTTTTTCCTTGACCGATCGATAGGCCTTAAACGTGGTGATGGTGATCACCGTGACGAAGGCCAAAAATGCCGCAATGCCCGGAAAACCCACCTCCCACATCACCTTGGGAAACCAGGTTTCAATCAAGGTTGTGCGACCAAAAACCCGCGCTGAATTGGTGGCTCGGCCTAAGCCCGCCCCAAAGGGATTATTTTGGGCTTTTTTAAGCACAAATCCAAACTGTTCCCCAATGAATTCATCGGCCGGAGAAGCAGCCCAACGGCTGGTGAAACTATCGATCCGCTCTTGCAACACATCAGGGAATAAAACCGCTGCACCACCCAACAGCAACACCAAACCAAGGGCGATCGGCAAAAAGCGTTTTAAGTTGGTGACTTGCCCCGTCAAAACCAACAGAATGACGGTCACCACTGGCACGAGCGCCAAGGCAATTCGCTGACCTGAAATCACCGCATTCATGAAGATGCCACCCATGGCTCCCAAGCCAATCAGCCGCCACAGGGGGGATGGGTCATTAAAAGCCGTCGTATAGGTAAAAAAGGCATTGGAAATTAAGAACCAAGCCCACTGCCAAGGAGCCACAAAGGTTCCCGGTAGTCGCACCATATTTTGCGATGGACTCCAAACCAAAGAACCGCCTACAAAGCAACGAGCGTCGATCGAGGCCTTGAACAATCCCGATCCTTCCAAGTGGTCAGTGCCCGCACAGCGCCCCGTCAGCAGAAAGTAATATTGCACATAGGCTAATGTGCAACAAATAATAGCCAAAACCGATGTGATTCGCGTAGCAAACAGCAGTTCTTTTTTACTGCGAATGAGGTGATAGGTGCAGAAGATAATGGGAATATAGCCCATGAAAACCTTGAAGCCCAAAATTCCCAAAGCAAGCGGCGATTTGTCATCAGGAAAGGGCTTTTTAAGCTGCTGCATTCCATTCACGGATAGCAGCGTCATCACGGAGCAAGTTAACAAAATCAGGAGTGTGGGTTTCAGGGCGTCGGAGGCCCAGAAAGGAATTCGCATCTGCCGACACGATCGCCAAATGCCAATCAAAGCTGGCAAATAAATGCCGTCTTTGGCCAATTGCAACACCACGCTGCCACCCAAGGCATAGGTGACCGTGCCGCTGAGGGGCAAATACATTAAAAAGCCCCAAAAAGCCTGACGCGGATATTTCAAAGACAGGGACAAAACCGGAATGGCCGCGCCGGCCACTACGCCCATTTTGGGATCAACGGCAACGGCAGCGATCGCCCCTAAAATCACACCCACAATGAGGGACGGCGTGAGGGATTGAATAAAGGCTTGGCGAGCTTTGGCTTGTTCCCGTTGGCGCTTTTTTAGCTCCTTGGGATCAACTTTGACCTTGGCATTTTTTCGCTTCTGATTGCGTTTTTTCTTGGTTTTGGTGTTGCGTTTTTTGGCTTTTGTGGGGCGGGCTTTGGCTTTGCGAGCGACGGCCATAGACGGGGGTGGGGAGAGTGAGGG
>NZ_LIRO01000052.1:0-27874 GCF_002742025.1 Limnothrix sp. PR1529 | reverse complement strand
ATGCCACCCCGAACGCCACCCCGAACGCCACCCCAGATGCGTTCACCCGTGGAGTTGACCGAAAATCAGGTTCGATCGCGCTTGGAAGGGCTGCTGGCCGCCATCAAAAACCAAGATATTGAGGCGATCGTTAGCTTCTATGCACCCAATGCGGCAATTCGGGCAACGGTGAACCTCGCCGGAGGATCTCAAATGATTCGGCTTGACGGTCGCCAACAAATTCGAGATTTGCTGGAGCTAGCCTATCCCCAAATGCGCATAACCGCCGTTCGCTACGAAGATTTGGTGATTGAGATTTCGCCCGATCGCTCCCAAGCGGTGGTGACCTGCACCCTGTTTCAGTCAGCGCTGGCTCGCGATCAGCCCCTGAACAGTGTGGCGAATCAGCGGTTGGTGTTTCGCGTCATTGATCAAGAAATTCTGATTACCGAAGATATTTCTGAGGAAACGAGTCGTAGCTTTCCCAAAAATTAATTCCAACCTAGCGACCCTGTGGGAAATTCGTGACCGGGAAAATTACCTAAAAATTCCCGAAAATTCCCGCGCTGAAAACCGGAAACCTCTTGGAAAATATTGATCAAGACTCAGCAGAATTCTGAGAGCGTGGGGCGCGGCTGTCATGACTCATGATGTGCAAATCCACTGACTGCTCTGTTAGGAGATTCATCAATCGGTAGGTTAAAGAGCCGCGCAGCAATAATTGCCACCGCGATCGACGGGTTTCGCCCAGCACAATTTGTGTAATTCGATAATCTCGGGCCACTTTGGCGATCGCCTGGGGAATGTTGGAGGCTTGAACTTGTAAAAACTCCCCCCCAAACTCCTCACAAAGTCGCTGACAGCCCTCAATTTGGAGCGCTTCGCTTTTGCTTAAAAACCGATCGGGCGGACAAACAAATAAGCCATACAAGGGCGCATTCATATAACTCGCCAAACGCGCTGCCCGTCGTAATAGGCGCATCGATCCTTCATAGGTCGAAACACAGACCAACACGCGCTCGTGAATGTTACAAAATGGAGTGCTGGGATCTTGGTCAATCGCCTGTTCTTCAACATTGTCGGCCACTTCCCGCAATGCCAGTTCTCGCAGAGCAATCAGGTGGCGACGTTGAAAGAAATTGGTCAACGCTTGGGGAATTTTATCCAGGGCATAAACCTTCCCATCCTGTAGGCGTTCTTCTAAGGTTTCAGGGGTGACATCAATCACCACCACCTCATTCGCTTCCTCAAGAATTCGATCGGGCACGCGCTCTCGAATCACCACACCGGTAATTTGAGTCACGAGATCATTGAGGCTTTCTAAATGCTGAATATTCAGCGTGGAAAACACATCAATCCCCGCCGCCAAAATCAGCTCCACATCTTGATAGCGCTTGGGGCGATCGCTCGTGGGCACATTGGTATGGGCCAGCTCATCAATTAACACCAACTGGGGCTGGCGATCGCAAATGGCGGCCACATCCATTTCCGGCAGCAATCGATTTTGGTAAGCAATTTGGGCAGGGGGAACCACCTCCAACCCGATCGCTTTGTCGGCGGTTTCTTTGCGGCCATGGGTTTCCAATAACCCAATCACCACATCCACGCCCTCTGCTTTTAATTGCTGGCCTTCTTCCAACATGCGGTAAGTTTTGCCAACACCGGGAGCCATGCCGATGAAGACTTTATGTTTACCGCGTTTGGGAATATGCATGAGCCGATCGCCCTTTGAAACTGACTGCGCCCCTAGGGATTGGCCGATCGCCCATTGCCGGGTTTCGCCTTGTTGTTCAAGATGCTGTCGAGGGTCTGCCCCGGGGGCAAATCCGTGAAGACCCGATCGCCCGGTTTAATGCCTTGGAGCACCTGCACCTGATTACCCAAGGTGGGGCCCAAAACCACCGCGCGAAACTCGGGCTTTTGGGTGGCATTGGGGACTAAAACGCCCGTGCGCCCGCGATCGGTCACCACGGCCACCGTCGGCACAACCACGGCTTGGGGCAGGCGATCGCCCACAAAGACCAAATCCACATTCATACCCGATCGCAACACCTCCTGCCCTGACAGAATCGCCACGCGCACTTCAAAGGAGGTGACATCGCGCTCCCGAATCGCTTCCGGAGCCACCAGCTTCACCCGTCCCCGAAAGACCCGATCGGGATAGGCATCGGCCGTAATTTCCACCGTTTGCCCCAACTTGATTTGCCCAATGTCCACTTCCGGAACCCGAGCCAACACCTCCAACCCGCTGGCCAGAGCCGCGATCGAGGTGGAAGTTGCTCCACTGCCGGAGGAAGCAGACGTGGTGGGAGTCACGAAGGAGCCGGGTTCCGCATACTTTTGGGAAATGAATCCGGCAAAGGGCGCACGCACCACGGTGTCATTCAATTGCGTTTGGATCAGGGCCATTTGGGCGCGGGCCTCGGCCACATCGGCCCGGGCGGCAGCGATGTCCTCAATCCGGGAACCGTTCCGAATTCGATCGCGCCCCTTTTGGGATTCCACCAACGCCGCCTTGGCTCGATCGACATCTGCCTTGGCGCTGCGGGCCTCTTGCTCAAACCCATCCAGGCGATCGCGCTCAATCACTCCCGCTTCCGCCAGCGATCGGTTGCGTTCCAGCCGTTCCCGCGCCAAATCCAGCCGCGCCTGGGCACTCACCACATCCGCGCGCGATCGATTAACGCGAGCTTCCGCCTCGGCAATTTCCTCCGGTCGGTTGCCGGTTTGGGCCTCCGCCAGCCTTGCCTGGGCCCGCGCCAAGCCGGCCTGGGCCCGCGCCAGTTGCGCCCGCAGTTCCGCATCATCCATCCGGGCAATCACTTGGCCCTTCTGCACCGCATCTCCCTGCTCCACATACAACTCCAGCAGTCGCCCGGAGGTTTTGGGACTCAGGTTCACGGTTTGGATCGGGCGGATAGTGCCGCTTGCATCAATCTTGACCGTCAAATTAGCGGAAGTGACCGGAACGGTCAGCTTGGCCAAGGGATCAACCGCCGGATCCGCTGGCTTGCGCAATTGCCACAGACCCCAACCGGCGGCCCCCAAGATGGCCGTGGCCGCCACCCCAAACAAAGGCCAAAACAAACGGCGCGATCGCTGCTCCCATTGGTTCAGCTCCTGGAGTGCCGAGGGTGAGGCTGGGGGGGCAGATCCAGAGTCCGAATCAGCAGCCGGGGCACTTGATGGAGATCGCTGGGCCGTGCCCGATCGACCCGCATTCGATCGCTGGGTATCAGGCTGAGACTCAAGTTGCACAGGTTGCTACTCAGAACGCGCTAACTATATCCATTATGAAAGGGATTGGGCGAACTGCGGGAGCCGCCGCCCGGCGAAATCTCCACACCCGGCGATCGCCCCAGCGGCCTCCCGATCGTCCCCAGTTTTTGACCCCAGCGTTGCCCAAGATCCCGCCCTAGCCGGGCCAAGCGCTGCCTCAAAAAAATTTAAAAAAATTTTGGGCTGCCTATTGGGAATTTTCGATCCTTGTGCTATTGTTATCTCCCGTGGTGGAAGCGGGTCGATGCCCGAGTGGTTAATGGGGACGGACTGTAAATCCGTTGGCTATGCCTACGCTGGTTCAAATCCAGCTCGGCCCACCACCCCGCCTCTGTAGCTCAGTGGTAGAGCGCACCCTTGGTAAGGGTGAGGTCACGAGTTCAATCCTCGTCAGAGGCTCTTTTGATCAGCTCATTGAAATCTTTGAGCCTCTATTGTCAACCCCTATTCAGTCCCTATAGCGAATTGAGCGCACCAGTTATGGCAGCGTCTAACTTCGATTGGCTCCATCGCGGAACCGCCGATATTTTTCCCAACCAACCCGACTCAGCGGATCCGACCCAGAACCTAGAGCGGTTGTTGGTCACGACCGATCGCCCCTTGCGCGTCAAGCTCGGCATTGACCCCACCGGCAGCGATATTCACCTGGGGCACAGCATTCCCGTTCGCAAATTGCGCGCTTTCCAGGATGCGGGCCACACCGCCGTCCTGATTATTGGCGATTTCACCGCTCGCATTGGCGACCCCACCGGTAAATCGGAAGTGCGCAAGCAACTGACCGAAGCGCAAGTGCAAGCCAACGCGGAAACCTATTTGGAACAGGTGCGATCGATCCTGGATTTTGAAACGCCTGGCCGCCTGGAGGTGCGCTACAACTCCGAGTGGTTAGCCAAGCTGGACTTAGGCAAAATCCTGGAACTCCTCAGCACCATGACCGTTGGCCAAATGTTGGCCAAGGAAGGGTTTGCGGAGCGCTATCAGCAGGAAAGCCCCATCTTTTTGCATGAATTTCTCTATCCGTTGATGCAGGGCTACGACTCCGTGGCCGTGCGGGCGGATGTGGAACTGGGTGGCACAGACCAAAAGTTCAACCTAGCCGTAGGGCGAGATTTGCAGCGCCACTTTGGTCAAAAACCGCAATTTGGATTGCTCACGCCCATTTTGATCGGGACAGATGGGGTGCAAAAAATGTCCAAATCCTTGGGGAACTATGTGGCCCTGCGAGAAGACCCGCTCACCATGTATTCCAAGCTGGAAAAGGTGGCCGATGCGCAACTGGAAACCTACTTTGAACTGATGACGGATTTACCGTTGGATCAGTTGCCCGAAAATCCCCGCGATCGCCAGAAATTGTTGGCCCTGGAAATTACCCAACAAATCCATGGCGAGGCGATCGCCCTGCAAGCCCAAAAAGATGCCATGAATTTGGTGTCGGGCGGTGGCGGTGCGGAAAATGTGCCGGAATTTTCCTTGGCGCAGGTGGAATTTCCGGCTCCAATTTTCTATCTTTTGAGTGCCACAAAGTTATGCACCACCAGTAGCGAAGCCCGTCGCCAAATTCAAGGGGGCGGTGTGAAACTGGATGGCGAAAAGCTGGCGGATGTGAACCAAAAGTTTGAATCAGCGGCGGATTTGTTGGGCAAAGTGCTGCAAGTGGGAAAAAAGAAATTTGTGCGATTAGTCGCCTAGGAACAGCCCAAAGCCTAGCCTGAGAGTTGATTGCCCCTGGCAACCAACAAAATCCGATTGTTATACTGGCTGGCCGGGCTAGCCTCAAAATGGTTACTCAAGCCAGCCTGGCAAGGTTGGGCAAAGTAATGCTGGGCTGGGCAATGCTGGGCTAGGGCTAATCAACAATCGGTGATTCCCATGTTTAAGAGTTTGGCTTCGGATGCCTTGGGTCTCAGTGATATTGGGGTGGTGATTCGTCCCCAGGATTACGGCAAGGTTGATGCGGACGACTACATCATCAATGAAGAAGGCGAGAAAATCTATTTTTTGATTAAGTCCAAGATGGATGAATATTGCTTCACCAACTTGGCCCTAATCCATGTGGATGGCACATCGGCTGTCAGCAAAAAACGCACTTTGCGGCGCTTTAACTATGCCCACCATGCCATTTCCCATGTGACTTTGGAAACGGCAGGAACGCTCGATCGGGATGTGGAAATTAAATTTTCCATGGGCAGCCAGCATTACTCGATCGATGTGGCCAAAGTCCATATTCACGAACTCAAGGACTTGTATAAGGCCCTGCTGAAAATCGCCTTGATTCAGCAGGAAAATACTGCGTTCCACGGCTATGCACAAACCAGTTTGAACACGGCGGCCACCACCATCAGCCGATCGACCAGCACTTCAACGGCCGAAGAGCAATTCAAGGCAATTAACCAATACGCATTCAATTGGTTAAAGCTGGCCCATGAGTCCTATGTGCGCAAGGATTTTGGGGAAGTTTTCGAGAAGTTTATTAATAACTAATCGCTCGCGGCTAACTTCTTGCGGGTTTGTCGCCTAATCTTCCTCAATTCGGTAACCCAAATCGGCCAGGCGAGCGGGCGATCGCCGCCATTTGGGTTGCAGCTTCACGTACAACTCCAGGTAAACCTTGCCATCAATTAACTTTTGAATTTGTTCGCGGGCTGCCGTGCCGATCGCCTTCAGCATGGAACCACCTTTGCCGATCAAGATTGCCTTTTGGCTGGCCCGTTCAATGTGAATGGTGGCTAATACGCGGGTAATTTTCGGGGTTTCCTCCACCCGATCGATTTCCACCGCCACGGAATGGGGAATTTCGTCCCGGGCATGGAGCAAAATTTGCTCGCGAATTAGTTCGCCCATAATGAATCGTTCGGGGCGATCGGTCACCAATTCCGGGGGGTAATAAAACGGGCCCGGCGGCAGTCGATCGATCAGCGCCTGCAATAGGTCTTCTGTCCCTTCGCCCTGGAGCGCCGAAAACCGCACGATCGGCCAACCCCGATCGGCCGCCAAGGCTGCGTAGGACTCTTCCACCGTCGGATCCGTTTGCAGATCAATTTTGTTCAGCCCCAAAACCACCGGCACGGGTGCTTGGGCCAGCCACTCGGCCACGAAGCGATCGCCCCCGCCTGCTTCCACCGACCCATCCACCACAAACAGCAGCAAATCCGCCGAATGGATGGCCATGCGTGCATTGGCCACCAACACTTTGCCCAATTCGTGGTGGGGCTTATGAATGCCGGGCGTGTCTACAAACACAATTTGCGCATCATCCCGGGTCAGGATACCCCGCAGTCGGTTGCGAGTGGTTTGGGCGATCGGGGAGACAATGGCCACCTTTTGCCCCACCAAACCATTCATCAGCGTGGACTTGCCAACGTTTGGCCGCCCCACAATTCCCACAAAGCCCGATCGAAAATCGTCGGGAGCCGTCGGAATTCCCAAATTCAGCGCCTCTAGCATTTCATCCAACGAGTTGGCCACAGCGGCGCGATCGTCCGTTGGCTGGGAATGCTGTTCAATGCTCATAGGGTTGCGACTGACGATGTGGGAAATGGTGTTGGAGAAGATGGCAGGACAAGCCGTTCAAAAGTTTTCAGCCCACGGTGAAATCCATGGTGAAGCCGATTGCCGAGTTGATTGCCGAGCCGATTGTGCAGCCAATCACTAAGCAACTTGTTAAACAAATTGTGAAACCAACTGTTAAAACGGATCGGCGATCGGGCGGCAGGTAGCGGATTTGGGGCGATCGCTTCGGGATCGAAATGGGGCAATATGGCCAAGGTAGCCTCGGCAACCGCTTGACCACGGCCAATCCATGGCCCCGTCAAGATTCTAACCCGCCCTTGCCGTTGGGTCTTCCCACCCTTGCGTTAGGACAACTATTCGTTAACCCCCGCATGACCGAGCCATCCCTCTTGCCTTCTCCCACGAACCCCGCTGACGATCCGCTTGAGGATCCCCTTGCCAAGGTGCGGGCCCAGTTCGATCGCGCCCCCTATCCCCGCATTCCGCTCGATCGCTTACCGGCCGAAACCCATACCTACTGGCACGATTTCCGCACCGCCTACTATCGTCGCAACCAAAAAATTGCCAACACCGAAGGGCGATTGATGCTGGATGTGGGCTGTGGCAGTGGATACGGCGTGTTGAGCATGGCTTTGGCCAACCCCGGTGCGCGCATTGTGGGGGTGGACTTGTCGCCCGCTTCCGTGGACTTGGCCCAAAAGCGCTTGGAGCATCATGGATTGGGCGATCGCGTGGAATTTCATGCATTGGCAATGGAAGAATTGCCGCAATTAGGCATGGAATTTGACTACATTAACTGCGATGAATTGCTATATCTGCAACCGGATCCTGCCGATGGGTTGGCAGCCATGAAAGCCGTCTTGAAACCCGATGGCATTATTCGTTCCAATCTCCATAGTCTTTATCAGCGATTTGACTATTTCAAGGCCCAAAGCTTGGCTCACCTGATTGGGTTGATGGATGACAATCCGGGTGAGCTGGAAATGGGAATTCTGACCGAATTGATGGAGTCTTTGAAGGATACAACACTCCTGAAAATGCGAATTTGGGATTCTGGGAAAATGAAGGATGAACAGCGGGTGATGATGAACCTGTTGTTCCAGCGCGATCGGGGATTTACTATTCCGCAGCTTTTTGACTATATCGATCGCTCCGGTCTGGAATTCATTAGCATGACCGATTGGCAGTCCTGGGAAGTGACGGATCTGTTCAAAGACCCAGAGAATATGCCCATTTCGATCGCTTTTGGATTATCAGAAGCGCCGATTTCCGATCAACTACACTTTTTTGATTTGATTCGATCGAACCATCGACTTTTAGATTTCTGGTGTGGTCATCCTGACGCGGCGCAACCCTGGACAGCCCTCAGCGATTGGGAACCAGAAGATTGGCATCAATCCCGAGCCGCGCTTCACCCGCAGTTAGATACGCCAGAATTTGTCGCAGACCTCAAAAATGTGGTTTTAAAGGGCACTGATTTAAAGTTGAATCAACACCTGTCTCTGAACTGGGGTTGGGAGTCGGTCAGCAGCGCGATCTCTCTTGGGTTGTTGCCCCTGTTGGAAGGGATGAAAACCTTTACGGAACTCGCAGATTCGCTGCAACAATTGCGTCCTGTGGATCCAGTAACCTTGGAACCCATTGCGCGATCGGAAGTGGAAGCAGCCTTGCGTTATCTGCTCTCGGAATTGGGTCAAGCGGGTTATTTGTTGGTTGAACTCGCTTGAATTGAACTTGCCTGAATTGAACTTGCCTGAATTGGGCTGAATTAATTGGTGAATTGAACTGACGAATTGCCGAATTAACTTGACTTGGCGCGAATTTTTTGAAAATTCACGAGAACTCGAACGGAGTAAAGCCAAATTAATCCGAGTCAAATCAAATTCAAACCAAACTCAAGTCAAATTCAAGTCAAGCCAGATTGAATCAAATTGAATCGAATTGATTGATTTCGCAGCCCTGATTGGAAGCCCTGATTTGCCATGAATTTTGAATCTTCCGCTGAACGAGAAGCCTGGATTCAGCGACAGTTTGACCAAACGCCTTATCCTCGCGAACCGATCGAAACGGCTCCCGATAGTCAGCCCGATGAATTTCATGCCCACTCCTTAGCCACCGCATTCTATGCCCGCGATCGCCGATCGGTCAGCTCCGAAGGAATGCAGATTCTGGATGTGGGTTGCGGCAGCGGCTTCAAGGGTTTGATGTTGGCTCATCTGAACCCGGGAACAACCATTACCGGCATCGATCTTTCTCCGGCTTCGATCGATGTGGCGATCGAGCGGTTTCGGCGGTTTGATTTGCTCGATCGGGCTAAATTTTTAACCCTCAATATCGATCAGCTTCCTAGCCTCAATCAGCAATTTGACTACATCAACTGCGATGAGGTGCTGTACCTGTTGGAAGATCCCCTCGCTAGTTTGCGGTTGATGGCCAGCGTGCTGAAACCAACGGGTATTTTGCGAGTGAATTTGCATAGCTTCAACACTCGAATTCCCGTGCTTTGTGCCCAGGAATTTTTGCGTGATGTGGGCGCGATTACACCCGATCGGGATGAAAAAACCACCATGGCCCTGGTGGAATCTATTGTGTTGTCCCTGAATCCGCGCAATGTGGATGTGCGGAAAATGTGGGATCGCAATGACACTGACAATCCTGATATTCGCGAGCGGATCTTGGCTTTTAATTTCATGCTCCACGGCGATCGGGGATTTTCAGTGCCGGAGGTGTTTGACCTAGTTGATGGTGCAAACTTACAGGTCATTGCCCCGGTGGAACCCCAGGATTGGGCAGTGAAAACCATGCTGGATCTGGAGCAATTTCCCGAGGAACTGCGATCGCGATTTGCGCAAATCAGTTGTCGTGAACAAATGCATTGGCACGATTTGTTGGTTAGCCGCAACCGATTGATCGACATATTCTGTACGCCAAAAACCATGGCAGAACCGCCGCAGTCGCCCACGGTTGAGCAGTTGGTCCAGCAGCCCGATCGCACCCAAGCGGTGCTGCACCCACTCCTGAACAATCCAGAATTTGAAGCCGCCCTCGTGGAATCCTGCCGCTATCTCAAGCCCCTGAACTTCGCGAAATTTTTGCGGCGGCCGGAAGGCATCGCAGCGGCCAGTGCCAGCCTAGTGCCTGTGTTGGTTCCGCTGTTGACGGGGCCCCAACCGATTACGCAACTGATCGATCGGTTCATGCGGGTGCGGCCCCTGAACCCAGTCGATCGCTCACCAGTCGATCGCGCCAGTGCCACCCAAGCGGTTTGCAGCTTCTTGCGGGACTTGGAAACCTTCGGCTACATCTTCCTAGAGTCCACTGAGGCCTAGAGCCTGTCGTCAAATCGCCTGAGACCCTGATCTCACTGTTCATGGATCGTGGAAGACAAGGGGCTTAAGCCCCTTGCTACCGAACGATTTGGCAACGGTAGCAATCACTTGAACGGTAGCAATCATTTGAGCTGACCTATAAAAATAAGCTTGCCGCAGTACTGGGATTGACCCAAAATTCAGCATTTCCCAAGCGGCATTCCTTGGGCATCCCGAAAAATGGTGCTGAACAGGTGCTGCGCCCGCCCGTCAGGATCGCGGAAATCATGATCCTGATCCAAAAGCCACCTAAAAATTCCTTGGGGTTAACTCTCGAATATGCTTGTTTAGCAAGGGTTTTCAGGCTTTTTCCCTTGACCCCAAAAAAATTCTGCTGCGGTTGATATGAATCCCCGGTAACCTGGGTAAGTTGCAAGCATGAGGGGAACAAAATCCCCACCTTCCCAACCTTCCTCCCCCGACTCTCGAGGAGACTATCCCAGATGAAAGCTGAATTCAAAGCCAAGCTGATCCAACACCTCGCCCAGCGCCGCAACAGCGAAGAAGGCTTCACCCTGATTGAACTGCTGGTTGTAATCATCATCATCGGTATTCTGGCAGCAATTGCTCTGCCCTCCTTCCTCAACCAAGCCGCTAAGGCTCGTCAGTCGGAAGGTAGCACCTATGTTGGTTCGCTCAACCGTGCTCAACAGGCTTACTACGTGGAGCAAGGTAAGTTTGCTACTGACCTGAAGACCCTGAACGCTGGTATCAAGGAAAAAACCGATAACTTCGAGTACAAGACTGAAGGTGACGCAACGAAAGCAACCAGCACCGCTGAAAAGCAGCAAGCTTCCCTGAAGAGCTTCAAGGGCGTGGTGACGTTGGAAGACCAACAAGCCAAGGCTATCTTGTGCATCACGGCTAAGGAAAATGAAGCTGCTAGTGCCGCTACCAAGTTGGCTAGTGATGCTACCAAGGATTGCAACTAATCAAGGCTAGCGCAGTCCATTGCGAAAATGGATAGCCTTGGGTGGAGCCAGTGTTGTCGCTGGCTCCACCTTGTTTTTTGGGAATTTTTCCTTGGGAACTTTTCAAGGAGCTGATCGCTAGCGATCGGCTGAAATGATGACAAGACATTGTTGAACGCTGAGGTTCGCACAGCCGGTGCAGTCGCCGCCGAGGGCCAGGGTTTGCTGAATTTGGCCGATCGCCTCGGCAGTGATGATTTCCCCAGGCACAATTGCGGGAATTCCCGGTGGATAGGGACAGATCCACTCAGCGGCAATGCGCCCGATCGCCCGGTTAAGGTCGATCGCCTCGGTGGGGCGCTGGCTGGCCTGGCGTGGGGTCAGCGGGGCCGGACTGGGGGGCGCAAGCGACCCGGCAATGGCATCCAGCCCCCGATCGGGAGCCACTTGGGGCGATCGCGCCAGGGCCCCCAAAGCCGCCACCAAGCGATCGGCTTCCTGGTCGGTGTTGGCCGGTGTCCAAACAAAGGTTAGGTGCTGGGGGCTGCTGAGTTCGGCGGTGATGCCCCAATCTTGGTCTAACGCTTCATCGGCCTGGTAACCATTCCAGCCAGCCAAGTGAACGGTTAAGCGCGATCGATCCAGATTTGGCCCCGAAAGCACCTGAATCGCTCGATCGCCCGCCAACTGCGATCGCACCCGATCGACCCGCACCAACGTTTGGCCCCAATCAACTTGACCCCACAGCGCCGCCCGCCGCCGAGCCGCGTCCAAGCTGGCCATCAGCAAGTAGCTGGGGCTGCTGGAGGTGACCCATCGCAACACTTGATTCAGCCGATCGCGATCGATCAAAGCCTGGGGGTGTAGATGAAGCAGCGCCGATTGGGTTAAGGAACCAAGGGTTTTGTGAGCCGAAGCCACCACCAGATCCGCGCCGGCCGCCAAGGGAGCGATCGGGAGTTCCGGATGCAGCCCCAAGTGGGCCCCGTGGGCCGCATCGACAATTAAAGGAATACCGTGCGATCGAGTGAGTTGGGCGATCGCGGGCAAATCCGAAACCCAACCGTGATAGGTCGGTGACACCAGCAGCACCGCCTTCGCTTGGGGATAGGTCGCCAGGGCTTGGGCGATCGCCTCGGGAGTCACCACCGTGGGCATTTGCCATTCCCGATCGACCGTTGGCCAAACCCAGCAGGGCTGTGCCCCCGCAAGAATCAAACCTGCCAAAACAGATTGATGGGCATTGCGAGCCACAATCAGCGAGTCGCCATCTTGGCAAACTGCCCCGATCGCCGCCACCAGTCCGCTCGTGGCCCCATTCACCAAGAATCGAGTGAGGCCCGCCCCAAAGCAATCGGCCGCCAACGCTTCGGCCGCCGCGATCGCGCCCTGGGGAGCCGCCCAATTATCCAACCCATCCAGTTCTGTTAAATCCCAAGCCCAGCAATCGCCCCAAGCATCCGCCAACAGTGGGTCGATCGCCCGGCCCTTATGACCCGGCACATGAAACCGCCCCGATCGACGGCCCGCGCGATCGGCCAGCGCTTCGAGCAGGGGTGCGGCTTGCTGACACTCAGCGTGATGATCCGTGTGATGACCCGTGTGATGACCCGTGATTGCGTTTGAGATCTCAAACTGTCCGTCACTAATTCACTAATAATTGCTGCAATTGACTAGCAAATGCACCAATCAGGAAACTTCCTGCTTCATTGCGGCGAAGTCGGCTTCATCCGCTCCACAGACTGACACGACCGGACTGGCCGCCTTTTGCAGATTAATCGCGGCATTCAAATCGCGATCAATCTGCAATCCACAGTGATCACAATCAAACACCCGCTCTGAAAGAGATAGAGTCTCTTTTTTCGTGCCACAACGGGAACAAGTCTTGCTCGATGGAAACCAGCGATCCACGATCACCAGTTCAGAGCCATACAACTTCGTCTTGTAATCCAGTTGCCGCCGAAACTCATAGAAGCCCATATCCTGAATCGCCTTGGCTAGCTTGTGATTCGCCATCATTCCAGACACATTCAGATCCTCAATGACCACCGTGCCGTGGTTCTTGGCGAGGTAGGTCGTGAGCTTGTGGATGGTGTCTTTACGGATGTTGGCGATCCGCTGATGCAACCGGGCGATCGCCCGTTGAGCCTTTTTCCAGTTCTCAGATCCTTGCTGTTTGTGGCGATTTAGCCATTGCAAGCGAGAGAGCCGGGACTCCAGTTGTCTGTAGGCTTTAGCGCCTTCAAACACTTCTCCAATGCTGAGAGTTGCCAAGGACTTGATACCCAAGTCCACACCTACAACATCAACCAATTTAGGCGTAATGACAGGTTCGATCTCGATCCGAAATGAGATAAACCAATCATGCGCTTGGCGGCTGATGGTGACTGATTTGGGCTGGGTGTTTTGAGGTAATGCCTCATAGGTTTTCAGGATGCCAATCTTGGGAACCTGAATTTTATTCAGTCCCTTGATGCGTATGGTTCCATCCAGTTCAAAGGAGTCATGGCGACCCTTTTTCTTGAATTTAGGAGCGCCTGAAGTCTTTTTGAAGCATCGATCCCAAGCTACCCGCAAATGGCGTAAAGCATTTTGGGGCGCGCTTTTGGAGACTTCGTAGTACCAAGGGTGTTCAGATTTAACTAAGGCTACTAACCACTTGTGCAAATCAATTCCAGATGGAAACTTGATCTTTTCCTCGGGATGTAATTGGTTATGGTCAAGGATGCTCTTAGTCAGTCCCAAACCCCAATTCCAGGCATGACGCGCGACACCGGCATGGCGAGCTAGTACGGTGCGTTGTTGGTTGTTGAGCTTGAGTTGAGTTTTGAATCCGAGTAGCATCTGTTCATTGTATGACAGCCTGTAGGATGGATTCGCATTTTTAAGAGAATGTGAGCAAATGACAAGAAATCAATTACTGTTGATTAACCCCCCAATTCCATGCATCCCCATCCTGGATTTCACAATGCCGTGATCGCCCAACCGCGCGGGGACTGCCAAAGTCCGGTACTATGTTGAACTGGATTTCCCAAAAAATTAGCCGCGCAATCGGTGGGATGGCGCAATCGATCGCCGCCACCCTTGCCCAGGCAATCCGAACCCTCTGAATTGACCGACTCAGCCCGCAACCCCAGCACCAGCGAAATGGTACAAGAACGCGTACTTCCCGCAACCCCGACCACCCGCGCCACCGTCACCCGCGAAGAAGGGCTTATGCTCTACGAAGACATGGTGCTGGGTCGCCTTTTTGAAGACAAGTGCGCCGAGATGTACTATCGCGGCAAAATGTTTGGCTTCGTTCACCTCTACAACGGCCAAGAAGCCGTTTCGACGGGGGTGATTCGGGCTTTGCGCCGCGATGCCAATGATTACGTGTGTAGCACCTACCGCGATCACGTTCATGCCCTGAGTGCTGGTGTGCCTGCCCGGGAAGTGATGTCAGAGCTGTTTGGTAAGGTGACGGGTTGCAGCAAGGGCCGTGGCGGTTCCATGCACTTGTTCTCGGAGCCGCACCGCTTGCTGGGGGGCTATGCCTTTGTGTCGGAAGGAATTCCGGTGGCAACGGGCGTGGCCTTCCAAAGCAAGTATCGACGAGAAGCCATGAATGACCCCAGTTCCGACGGGGTGACCGTTTGCTTCTTTGGGGACGGAGCCGCGAACAATGGCCAGTTCTTTGAATGCTTGAACATGGCGGCCCTTTGGAAGCTGCCAGTGATCTATGTCATTGAGAACAATAAATGGGCGATCGGGATGGCCCACGAACGGGCCACCTCGGTACCCGAAATCTACAAAAAAGGCCCCGCGTTCGGGATGCCCGGCGTAGAAGTGGACGGGATGGATGTGTTGGCGGTGCGCGGTGTGGCCCAAGAGGCGATCGCCCGGGCCCGCGCTGGCGAAGGCCCCACGGTCATTGAAGCCTTGACCTATCGTTTCCGGGGTCACTCCTTGGCCGATCCGGATGAACTGCGGGCGAAGGAAGAAAAGGAAGTTTGGGGTAAGCGCGATCCGATCACTCGCCTGGCCGATCACCTGCTCGGTGAAGGATTGGTGAAGGCGGAAGAACTGAAGGAGATCGATCGCCGGATCCAAGAGCATGTGAACGATGCGGTGAAATTTGCCCTCGACAGCCCTGAACCGGATCCCAAGGATCTGTACAAGTACATTTTTGCGGAAGATTAAGCTAGCCAGAACCGTCAAAGATCGAATGAACGGGCTAATCGAAAGCTAAGGCGATCGTCCGTCAGAAACCGCGAAATTCCGCATAAACTGGGGCAAAGGGTCATCCTTCCTGCCCCAGTTTTTGATCGGACAAATCCGACAAATCGGACAAACAGATCGCACAGATTTTCCGATCGAGCGATTGGCGCGAATGATTGAGCGAACCTATCGATCGAAGACTGGCAACAGCAATGGGGCAAAACAGAAATGGTCAAAACCAAGGACTGCCGGATCGGGTCATTGTTGATCGGGTCGTTGTTGATCGGGTCATTGTTTTGATTGATGGGCTGTGGGGTGACCTATTGATCCAGCCATCTTGATCCAGCCATCGCGGTTTTGCCCATGAGTCGTCGCTCCCAAGATGCCCCATTACTGATTACGGCTCTGTTCATGTCCTTGGCCCTGTTGGGTGGGGGCTATTGGTTGGTGCGATCGAACGGTCTTTTGGGCAACGAGGGCCAGACCCCGCCAACCGCTAATCCTCAAGGGGGGCCGGCCCCGTCCTTGAGCAGTGGTGAGCAGGTCTTGTTGGCAGACTCGCCCGATAAGTTGGCGGCGGCCGCGGCGGGGCAAGCTGGAGATCCAACCCAGGCGATCGCCCTGTTGCGCAAAAGTCTGCAACAGCGGCCCAACGATCCGGAAGCCCTGATTTATTTGAATAATTGGCTGGCGCGGGAGGCTCCGCAACGGACGATCGCCGTGGTTGTACCGGCGGCTAATTTGCCCGATGTGGCCAAGGAGTTGCTGCGGGGAGTGGCGCAGGCCCAAGCCCAATGGAACCAGGGCGATCGGGAGCGATCCGGCCCGAAACCTGCCTGGCAATTGCGAGTGGTGATTGCGGACGACAGCAACAACCCGGTCACCGCCAAGGCCGTGGCCGAAACCCTAGCGGCAGATCCTCGGGTGTTGGGGGTGGTGGGCCACTTCAGCTCCACCACTTCGCTGGCGGCGGCTGGGGTTTATCAACGGGCTGGGCTGCCGATGATTTCCCCTTCCAGCACGGCGGTGACCCTCAGTGGGTTGGGGGATGCGGTGTTGCGAACGGTTCCGAGCGATCGCCAGGCGGGACAGGCCCTGGCGATGGTGGCCCGTCAGCAGTTGAAACTGGCGCGGGTCTCGGTGTTTTACAACCCCAAAAGCGCCTATAGCCAATCCCTGAAAACGGAATTTGTGCAACAGTTTATGGCCGACGGCCAGGGCCAGGTGCAGTTGCAAGAGATGGGTTCCGAGCCGATCGATGCGCAACGGGCGATCGGTCAGGCCCAATCGTTCAACACGGAGGGCTTGGTGCTGTTTGGGGAACGCCAAAGCCAGGGTAGCGAAGGGTTAGTGCTCTTGGGCGATCGCTCGACACTGCCGTCAGCTTTGGCGATCGTGGAAGCCAATCAAGGACGGCTGCCGGTGTTGGGGGGCGATTCAATTTATTCACTGGACTTGTTGAAGTTGGGAGCCAGTGCGCAGGGCACGATTCTGGCAATTCCCTGGCATCCGGATTTGCCCCAATCGTTGGATTTTGCCAAGGCCATGCGTCGTCGTTGGGGTGGGGATGTGAATTGGCGAACGGCGATGGCCTACGATGCGGCCCAGGCTTTGATTCAAGCAATTAATCAGGAAATTACTCAAAAACCTGACCAAAAACCGGTTTCCGGCAGCAATCTGAATGAGGCCCAAGACCCCACGCGATCGGCTGTGAAGGCTGCGTTGCATCGGCCAGATTTCCAAGCGGCGGGGTCTTCCGCTTCCGTGCGCTTTGCCAATACGGGCGATCGCTCGTTACCCCTGGTGTTGATCACGGTGCGGGAGGGCAATCGATCGGGAACGGGGTTTGATTTCCGGCTGTTGAATCCTGGCCCCTAAGCGCCCAATTTTTGCTGATTTCTGTTGATTTCTAGGGATCGGTTCCGTCCGTGGATTCTGAGTCGATCGAGCTGGAATCGATCGGGGTGCGGCCCGCGGCCTTGGCCCGCCAGCCTTGGAACAAAACCCCCTGACGTGGGCTAAACAACAGCGACAGCACAAAGAACCCGGAAGCCACCAGCACGATCGCCGGCCCCGAAGGCAAATTGAAAAAGTAACTGAGATATAGCCCCGCCACGCTGGAGCAACAACCCAACAGGGCCCCTAGCCCCATCATTTGGTGGAGTCGAGGGACAAGCAAATAGGCTGTGGCTGGCGGCGTAATCAACAGGGCCAACACCAACACCACCCCCACCGCCTTCATGCTGGCCACGATCGTGATCGCGATCGCGGTGGTCAGCCCCCAATCTAGCCAACGGACGGGCAAGCCAGCCGCTTGGGCCCCGAGGCGATCGAACGTATAAAAGTGCAGTTCCTTATAGCAAAGGGCGATCGCTCCGAGCACCAGCGCCGCCGCCAGCCCCGTATCCCACAGGTCACCGCTGGTCACCGCCAGGAGGTTGCCAAACAGGAAATGATTGAGATCGATTTTGTTGTCTTTTTGGATCGTGGTGATCAGCACAATCCCCAGGGCGAAAAAGGCCGAAAGGACAATGCCCATGGCCGCATCTTCCTTGAGGGGCGATCGATTGCGGATAAAGTCAATGGCCGCCGCGCTCACCAACCCGGCTACCAGGGCCCCTAGGAACAAGCTGCCACCCATGGCAAAGGCGATCGCTAAGCCCACCAACAGAGAATGGCTGATGGCATCGCCCAACAGGGCCATGCGCTGCACCAAAAGATAGCTGCCCGTGCAGGCACAAAGCAGGCCAACCACCACCGCCGCCACCAATGATCGCTGAAAAAAGGTGTATTGCAGCGGTTCCGCTAGGGCTTGCAGCAGCCCGTCCATTAGGCGGCCTCCTGGAAAAATTTCACCCGGCTGCCATAGGCCCGTTGCAAATTCAGGTCATTCAACACCGCCGCCCGATCGCCCGCGGCCACCAGTTGGCGATTGAGCAGCACCAAATCATCAAAATGGGTAATCGACTCGCCCAAGTCATGATTCACCACCATCACCACCTTGCCGTCTTGGGCCAGTTCCCGAAACAGGTCAAACAAGATGGCCTCATTGCGCCGATCGACCCCCACGAAGGGTTCATCAAAACAAAACACATCCGCTTCTTGGGCGATCGAGCGTGCCAAAAACACCCGCTGCTGTTGCCCTCCCGATAGCTGAGCGATCGGGCGATCGCGCAATTCCCACAGGCCCACCCGCTCCAGGGCCGCCCGGGCCGCTTGGCGGCTGGTGTTGGAAAAGGGCCGCAGCCAGCCCGTTTTGCGCGTTCGCCCCATCAACACCACATCCCAAACCGTGGCCGGGTAATCCAAATCCACCTGCGATCGTTGGGCCACATAGGCCACGCGATCGAGCTGTTGTTGCAAAGGGCGATCGCCATAGACCACCCGCCCCGCCGCGATCGGCACCAGGCCCAGCATGGCCTTCATCAGGGTGCTTTTGCCCGCCCCATTGGGCCCCACCACGCCCGTCAGCCGTCCGGGCTGGATGCGCAAACTCACATCCAGGAGCGCCTGCACGCCGCGATAGGCAGCATTTAAGTGGTCAATTTCGATCGCATGAGTGCTCATCATCATTGGAGTTGGGCCCATGGGCAAAAAAAGTCCAGATCAAATCGTGCGAAATGACCTGAACCCGATCTAGCAGCTACCTGCCTTTCACGATATCAAACCGAGAAAGATCATGAAAAGATTATGAATGTAATTATGAAATGATAATGAAAGTTAAGTCAAGCCCTCCCAGCGCTCTGATTGCGGCCGGGCTGCGGGCCCTTGGGTAAAAACACCGCGATCGGGCTGGGGTTGGCCCCGGTCTTGGACTGCTGGCGGTGGCTTGATGATGGCAATGGAGAAACGGCACATGATTCGACCCTTAGAACCCCGAAAACCACGGCAGAAATTACCCCAATTACCCCAATTACCCCAGAAAGCACGGCAGAAATTACGCCAGCAATCACAACTGGCATCACCGCGAAAACACCACACAACCGGCCAGCCCTCGATCGGGCAGTGGGGCCCCGGTTTTTCTTGGGGGCGATGGCTGGGCAGTTTGGGGATTGGGGTCTTGCTGGTGAGCTGTGGGTTAGGAGAGCGACCCAGCGGGCCCGATCGGCCCACGGTGGTGGTCACCAGCACGATTTTGACGGACTTAACCCAACGGGTGGCGGGTGATGAAGTGATCGTGAAAGGCTTGCTCCGACCCGGTGATGACCCCCACCTCTATGAACCCGTGCCGCGCGATACGGTGGCGATCGAGCGAGCAAATCGGATTTTTTACAATGGCTATAACCTGGAGCCGGGAATTATTAAGCTGATTCAATCTTCGGGACAGACGGCCAAGGCCGTGGCGATCGGGGAGCGAGTGCCGGCCCTCACCCTACCCAAACAGGGGGCAACGGTTCCGGATCCCCATGTGTGGGGCAGTGCCCGCAATGGAATGGTGATGGTGATGGCGATTCGGGATGAATTAAGCAAGCTTTCCCCGGGCGATCGGGCGGAGTTTGTGGCCAATGCCGATCGGTTGTTGGGGGAACTCAAACAGCTTGATCAATGGATTGGTGACCAAATTCAAACCATTCCCGCCGCCCAGCGACGACTGGTGACCACCCACGATGCTTTTCAGTACTATGCCCAGACCTATCGGATTCCGGTGCTCGGAACCCTGATTGGCATTAGCACGGAGGAGCAACCCAGCGCCCAAACCATGGCCCGGATGGCGGCGGCCATTCGCCAAGCCAGAGTGCCAGCAATTTTTGCAGAAACAACCATTAACCCGGCTTTGATTGAGACGGTGGCGGCGGAAAGTGGGGTCGCCCTGGCTCCCGACAAGCTCTATGCGGATTCGATCGGGGTGGCTGGGGGGCCGGCCGAGAGCTACGTGAAGATGTTGGCGCAAAATACGCGGGCGATTGTACGGGCCTTGGGTGGGCACGATCGCCCCTTTACGCCAAACCTTGCGCCCGCCAGCGCACCCACTCCCTCAAGCGCCCCAGCCATGCCGCGTTAGGGCTGGTTGGCCAAACTGCAACCGCTCAGGTGCGGCAACTGGGCGGCAGGGGCAGCAACACCGGCAGCCGAATCACAAATTCTGTGCCCCATTCCGGGTCGGAAGTCCAGTCGATCGTGCCGCCGTGATTTTCCACCACAATTTGATAAGTGATGGACAGGCCCAAGCCCGTGCCGCGACCCACGGGCTTGGTGGTGAAGAAGGGATTAAACAGATGGGGGCGAATGTCGTCAGAAATCCCATAGCCCGAATCACGAATGGCAATTTCCGCGATCGATTGGGGGCCGTTGCTCAACAGGCGAGTGCTGATTTTCAAGATGGCGGGCCGATCGATCGACTCCATCGCGTCAATGGCATTGCCAATGAGGTTCATCAACACCTGGGCCATCTGTCCCCCATGGCAGGTCACCAGGGGCAATTCTCCCCGATCGATCTCCAATTGAATGCCCCCAAACCGCCCATTGGGTTCCAGTCGGTGGCGCAGGAGGGTGAGGGTTTCGTCCAAGCATTCGTGGAGATTGGTGGGTTTCATCCCCGCCCGATCGAGGCGAGCAAAGTTGCGCAGGGAAAGGACAATTTGCCGAATTCGCTCCGCTGCCAACCCCATGGCTTCTAGGAGTTTCGTGAAGTCTTGGCGAACAAAGGTTAAGTCAATGTCCCGCAACAGTTGGTCGATCGCCTCGTGGGCTTCGGGATAGGTCGATCGATAGGTGTCAATCACCCTCAGCAATTCCGCCAAATATTGCCGGGCATATTTCAAATTGCCATGGACAACGGCGATCGGGTTGTTGATTTCGTGGGCAATGCCAGCCACCATTTGCCCCAAGCTGGACATCTTTTCGCTTTGGAACAGTTGCATTTGGGTGGACTGCAACTCATCCAGGGCTTGGGCCAGGCGATCGGCCTGGTCGCGGGCTTGGCGGGCCTTGTCTTGGGCATCGGTGTAAAGGGCCGCTTGATCCAAGGCGATCGCCAATTGGTCGCACACCCCCCGCAACAGGCCTACCTCGCTTTCGCTCCAAATTCGATCGCCCCGATGCTCCACACAGGCCACCGCCCCCAAAAAGGTGGTGCGGCTGCCCTGAACCGGCAAAATCAACGCGGCCCCCGCCGACAGTTGCGCCAAAAATTCCTGCACCGTAATCGCCGCCGGCCGCACCACCTCATCGGTGCAAACAATTTCCCACTGCAACAGCAACGGCGCAACTCCCGCCGCCAAGCCGTGTAACTGCTTGCCCACAAAGCTCGGTAGACCGCCCTGAGCCGACTCGGCCGCCACTTCCCAATAGGATTGCTCCAGGAAGGTCACATCCTTGTTCACCGGCCGGGGGCAATAGTTCAAAAACAAGCAGCGATCGACATGCAGCAGCGATCGAATCTCCTGCACCGCCGCTTGCAAAACCACTTCCACATCCAGGGATTGGCGAATTTGCCCCGCCAACCGAAACAGCAGCGCCTCCCGCCGCGACATCAGGGCCTCGCGGGCCCAGGCTCGGTCAATGGCCATGGCCAAGACGCTGGCAATCCAACCCAGGGCCCCATGTTCCGCCGACACCATGGGCCGCCGCCCAAACAGGGCCATCACCCCCACCAATTGGTCATCCACAATCAGGGGATAGCCCGCAAAGGCCACAACCTGCTCACTGTCGAGCCAATCGCGGGCCTCAAAGTTGGGGTCGGTGGCGGTGCAGTTGGTCAGGTAGGGTTGGCGACTTTGGGCGATCGCCCCCACCAGGGAAGCCCCGATCGGGATATAGGTGGGAAATTCCGCCACCAGGGAATGTTGGCCGGCTGAGGCTCGCAACTCCAGCAACCGCGCCTCCCGGTTATAGGTCCAAACCCGCACAAAGGGCACTTGCAGGGCCCCGGCGATCGTTTGGGTGCAACGTTGCAACACTTCCGACAGCGATCCCCCAGAAGCGAGGGCTGCTCCCACCTCCGCCTCCAACTTGGACAGCCGGGCCCGTTCAATCAACACCCGATCGGCCAAGCGCCGTTCTGTGATGTCGTGGCAGTTCACCACAATGCCGCGCACGGCCGAATCGTCCAGCAGATTGGTGGTGACCGCATCAAAAAAACGCCAAGAGCCGTCCCCATGGCGCACGCGATAATCCGACAGCCGTTGACTCACGCCGGGTTGGGCCAGGGCCGCCGCGATCGTGCCTTGGACGGCGGGCAAATCTACCGGATGCACGAAGTTTTCGACCGGTTGCCCCACGGTTTCAGCGGAGGTGTAGCCCAAAATGCCCTCGGTGGAGGGGCTGACGTAGCGAAAAATTCCGCAACTGTCCAAAATCACTACAATATCCGTGGCTTTTTCAATCAGAGATTGAAAATTGACCTGATGCTCATCAAAGCTCACGGCCCGGTAGGGGGGAGCCGAATCGGCCTCCGGGTGCAGAGCAATGCTCGCGTCAGGTTCTGACCGAGACGGTGGGGTCGATGGTGAGGTCGATCCAGCAGGAGATGAGGCGGTGCTGAACGGGTCGGTCATGGGGCTAGGCAACAGGACTTCTCGAAGGCAGGATGACGGATCCCCAGGGGCGATCGCACGGGACGATCAACGCTTCCCATACGTTAACAACAGTCTGAAAGGACGGCCTGAATTATTTTGGGAAGAATTGCTTTGGGAAGAATGACTTTGGAAAGTCCGTCGGGAATGATTGGGGGACTGGGTTGAAGCTGAGGAGACTGGGGCCAGCGGCTTGCGGGCATGACTCCAGGGCAATAGAGGCACAAGCGAATGGGGCAGGGCAGCACGCGATCGGCCATGGTGCAAGAGGCTTGGTTTGAGCAAGCGACAATTCCCTCAGCACAGACTAACTGAGATTACCCGGACGCTGCCGCAGAAAGTCCCGATTTCAAGGTTTTGATTCGCCCACTGAATTAGAGATTGGAACAGAGATGCAAACTGACATCTAGACCGAACCCACCAACCGATCCACCAACCGATCGACCCGCCGATCGACCAGCCGATCTATCAAACAGAAAACAAAACAGATGCGGGCTAAGCAGCCTCGCCAGGATGGGACTGCTGAACCCGCATGGATGTTGTTGGAGTTGCCCGATCCCTCATGATTTGAGCATGAGACCCTGCTAGCTTCCGTCGCAACGATCACGCTTCGGAGGCCAACCAGCGCCCGATCGAGCACTGAATTATGGGAAGGATCGGTTTGGGAATGTGACTGGGCGGTCGCCCATTAGGTTCAAGACAGGGCCCGCTGCAAGGTTGACTGTTTGGGGCCACCGGGGCGATCGCCCGAAATTGAGCTGCTACCGAAACGGGCGATCGGGCTGGGATACACCAACGGGGACGGAGGCCGATCGCCAAAGCCGGGAATTTGGTAATGGGCCAACCCTTCCAAAATGCCCCAAGCGTAGTGCCCTCCGGCAAAGTAGATGTTTGGATGAGTGCGCAGCCGATCGAGTTCGCGGCTGTGGTTCCCCACCACCACGGCCCGGGTGTTGCCCCGCAGCATGGAAACATCATTGCCCGAATCGCCCGCCACCAGCAGGTTTTTGATCAAAAATCCCCACTTCAGAGCGCAGTAGCGAAGGGCATCGCCCTTGGAGGCACGCCAGGGCAAAATGTCTAAATATTGCCCATGGGAGCTAATTAGCCGGACATTTAGCCCCTGACGGCGCAGATATTGGCGAATTTGGCGAACTTGGGGCGCAATTTGCGGATCAATCCAATAGCTGATCTTGTGCGATCGCTGGTTGGCAGCGGGCTGCAACACCAGGCCTTCCATGTCGTTCAAGGCGTTGCGGATGGCGTTCGGTTGCCAGTTGTGGCTGATGTATTGTCGCCAACGGGTGTCGGGAACCAGGTCGGGGCCGTAGTGAATTTCGCTGCCAACGGCCGTGATCAACACATCCGGGAGCGGGATTTGCCAATCTTGCAGGGTTTCGAGGGCGCTGGGCAGGGTGCGCCCGGTGGCCACACCAAACCCGATCGCTCGATCGTCCACCAGCAACTGGGCCAAGAGCTGATCCAGTCCTTCGCGATCGCCAATCAGGGTGTTGTCAATGTCGGAAATGAACAGATGTTCTGCCCGAATCAGCGGATTCGTGGAAACCTCCCGCCGCTGGCGATGGGCTGGGGTGGTGACGCTGAGGGCGCTGCCCACATGCAAGGCCTTGGGTTGTAACAGTTGCCGAATCTGTTGCAGATATTTTTCCGTATGGGCTTCCCAGGAAAAGGTGCGTCGCACACCTGCCAAGCCTTGCTCAGACCATTGTTGCCAACGATCGGGCTGGGTCAAGGCTTGGTAAAGGGCCGATCGAATTTGGTCAAGATTTAACGGATCCACCAACTGCCCGTTGGCACAGGCCGCCAGAATATCGCGCGGGCCGCCGTCATTGGTGGCCACCACCGGCAAACCGCTGGCCGCCGCCTCAATCAACGTTAAGCCAAAGGGTTCCGTCAGGGCCGGATTAATGAACACGCCCCGAGTTTGGGTGGCCAGGCGATATAAGTCCGCCACGTCGGTGCTCTGGTGTTGCTTGGGATAGGCCACCTTGCCGTAGAGATCGTAGCGATCGATCAACAGCATCAGTTCCGTCATCACCTGCCTGGGGCCCGGCTCCATGGCTGCAATGTCCGTGCGGCTGCCCAGCACCAACACCAGGTTGGCCAGGGATTGCAACTCCGGCGACTCGCCATAGGCCTGCACCAAACTGGCCACATTCTTGCGCCGCTCCGCCCGCGACAGGGCCAGGATCATCGGCTTTTGTGGCTCGGTGAGGAATCGATCGAGCTGGGTTTGGATCGGTGGGGTGGGCCATTGGGCCGGCGGTGGATAAAACTGCTGCAGCTCCGTGCCCGGCGGAATTACCACCATCCGATCGGGCTGGTAATTGTCATAAACCTGATATTGCTCCTGCACTTCCTGTTGTGTGCTGGCCACAATCAAGCTGGCACTGGCCAGGGTGACTTCCTCCGCTTCAATGCGGGTGTTGAAGTGGAACTGCTCCTCCAGGGCGGCCGGTTTGCTGCCTTGCTCCAACATTCGCTGCAACTTCACCCGCCCCAGTGAATGGCCCGTATGTACCAGGGGCACCCCCAGCCACCCGGCCACCCGGGATCCCACATAGCCCGCATCGGCGTAGTGACTGTGAATCAAATCCGGCGTGCGGCCCACCGTGCGCAGGTAGCGCAAGACTTCATCGGCAAAGATATCGAGATGGGGCCAAAGTACCTCCTTGCGCAGATAGCGACGCGGCCCGGCCGGTAGCCGAACGATTTGCGATTTGGGGCTGAGGGGTTCAATGGGCTGGGCATAGTCGGCGCTCACTTTCGGGTCTTGGATGCGACGAGTGATGAGATCGACCCGATCAATTTCTGGACGCTGGGCGAGCGATCGCGCCAGCTCCACCACGTACTTGGTTTGACCACCCGTATCAGCATCGCGGCCCAGTTCCAAATTGCTGCCCCGCAGCAGGCCGTGAATGCTAATGGTGACGATATACAGGTTTTTCAAGTCAGTCATGGTTCTGTTGGAATCCTCCATGAACAGCCCGTTCTTCAGCGATGGGTAATGACCAATGACCCTCGGGATGCTGAATCGAGCCTTGAGTAACTCGGCAACTGACGGTGAAACGACTGGTTGAACGACCGGCCGAAACGTGCCGCTCGGCCTCTCCAGCATAACCAGCGAATTTTGAGTAGCTTGGAGGGGTTACCCGAACCTCAAATTGCCCAGCGATCGGTTAAGCACCGGCCACAAGGCGATAGATTTCCGCTAAGGATTTGCATTTATGGCTCGATTTGACAGCGTTCAAAGTATTCATCACGCGCGGCATTTGCTCTATGACAAATCAATTGTTTACTGTCGCGATCGCCCCGTGGGAACCTTTGCCGCCTTGCCACAACCTCGGCGCGATCGACCCGATGCCCCGCCGGATCCTGACCTGAATTACAACGAAGTTTTCATCCGGGATAACGTACCCGTGATGATTTATTTTTTGCTGGATGGACGAGCGGATTTACTGCGAGATTTCCTAGATATTTGCCTGGACTTGCAAAGCACCGATCCCCAAACGGAAGGCATTTTTCCCAGCAGCTTCTATGTGGAACCCAACAGCCAAACCCTGGTGGCTGACTATGGCCAACGGGCGATCGGGCGGGTTTCCTCCGTTGATGCCAGCCTTTGGTGGCCGATTTTGGCCCATGTTTATGTGCAACGCACGGGCGATTGGAGTTGGAGCCAACAACCCAAAGTCCAACAGGGAATCCAGCGGTTTCTGCGGCTGATTTTGCATCCATGGTTTCGGCACGCTCCAACCCTTTACGTACCCGATGGAGCCTTCATGATCGATCGCCCCTTGGATGTGTGGGGCGCACCCTTAGAAATTCAAACCTTGCTGTATGGAGCCTTGCTCAGTTCCGTCGTTTTAATTCATAGCGACCTGAAGGAAAAAGTGATTGGCAGCACTGCCGGATCGGCAGCCCTCACCGATCCCTTTATTCGGCAGCAAATTTGGCAATTACGATACGCCACTGCCCTGGCCCGTCGCCTGCGTCGCTATCTGCTTCAGCACTATTGGATTAATGGCAAAACCATTCAAATCCTGCGCCGTCGCCCCACTGATCAATATGGTGAGCGAGTTTCCAATGAATATAATATTCGCACCGAAACGATTCCCCACTGGTTGCAAACCTGGCTGGGCGATCAAGGGGGATATCTGATTGGTAATATCCGTACAGGTCGCCCCGATTTTCGCTTTTTTTCCTTGGGCAATTGCTTGGGCGCTATTTTTGATGTGCTCACTTTTTCCCAACAGCGTGCCCTCTTTCAATTGGTGCTGAATAACCAAGCCGATTTGTTTGGAGAAATGCCCTTGCGCATTTGCCATCCTCCGTTGGATGCCAGTGATTGGCGCAATAAGACCGGGTATGACTCCAAAAATCGCCCCTGGTGCTATCACAATGGCGGTCACTGGCCCTGCCTGCTTTGGTATTTTGTGGTGGCCGTTTTGCGACATCAACAAACGTCAACCACGCCCTACTATCGCTTTGGGCATTTGCACGAGTCGCTCTGGGATTGTCTGCAAGATGCCTATCAGGTGTTGTTGAAGCGGTTACCGGAACAAAAATGGCCGGAATATTTTGATGGGCCCACGGGGGTTTGGTTGGGTCAAGAGGCGCGTCTTTACCAAACCTGGACTTTTACGGGCCTGCTGTTGGTTCATCATTTTTTGAATAAGCCGGCCGATGCCACGGTGTTGGATATGCCGGGATTGCGATCAATCCTGTCGATCGAGGCGCAATATCAGGATGTGCGATGGGATTGAGGACGCTGGCAGCCAAAGCGATCGCCCATGGCGACCGAACCAGGCCCCACAGCGGGCGATCGCGTGAGTTGCCGGTTCGGGCCCGGCGATCGCCCCAGGGCCCCGCCCTGCGCATTGACCCGCACAATGCCGGGGAACCCCCGGCCGAATTCCTGGGGCGATCCCCTAGCCGGATTTAGGTAAAGAAAGTTAAACTTTTCTGAGAGTGATTGTGGCGATTCGATCGCTTTGTGCTTAGTCGCCCTTGGCCATCGATCATCCCTGACCTCTCATTTTTGTCATTTATTTCCCTTCTTACTCGGAGTTCTTCCATGACCATCGCAGTTGGA
>NZ_LIRO01000081.1:331-38095 GCF_002742025.1 Limnothrix sp. PR1529 | reverse complement strand
CACCCCCACCACCCGTCGCACCCCCCACCACCAGCGACGGCGGTGGTAGCCCTTAGGGTATTGTTGTGTTTGGATAGTGGTTTGTAACTTTTTGTAATCCTTATGGACACCGCCCTGTTGTTTGGCCATTCCTTGCCGACGTTGTTTGGCTCGTTGGTGACCTCCCAGTTGCTGGCACTGCCCGGCGTGAGCCAGGGTTTTCCTTGGGCGTTTGTGGCGGTCTATGTTGTGGGGTTCATTGCGGCGGTGTCGATCGGGTCGATCGCCTGGTACAACTCCAAGCGTCCGGCGGGCTGGGAAGGCAGAGACCGGCCCGACTTTGTGCCCGACCTGAAACCAACAGACAAGGAAGAGACCACCAATTCACAAGATTCGTCTACGGCTGAGTAATCTTCCCGATCGGGGCGGGCTGCTGCCGCGTGGCTGTGCGGATCCGCCCCTGGGGCCTAGCTAGGCTGTTGCTGAGCCGGGAATCAGCGGTGTCTTGTCTGTTCTCTAAAAATTCTGTCAGGAATTCTTGTTTCGCAGAATTTTGTATTGCGCAGAATTTGGTTTCGAGACGCATTTTTGATGCATTGAGATGCACTTTTAAAGCAGTTTGATATGGAATCTTCAACGGCAAGCCCGACTTCAACGATCGGCGCAACCATTTGGTTAACGGGGTTGAGTGGCGCGGGCAAAACCACGATCGGGCAGGCCGTGGCCGAGGCCCTCAAAGCCCGGGGGCAGCGCGTGGAAATTCTGGATGGCGACTTGGTGCGGCAACACCTGAGCAAGGGCCTGGGGTTTAGCAAAGAAGACCGCGATGAAAATATCCGGCGCATTGGCTTCGTGGCTCATCTGCTGACTCGGAATGGGGTGTTTGTGGTCGCTTCCGCCATCTCGCCCTATCGCGCCATTCGCCAAGAGGTGCGATCGATGATTGGGCAGTTTGTGGAAGTTTATGTCAACGCCCCCCTGGCGGTTTGCGAATCGCGGGACGTGAAGGGCCTCTATGCCAAGGCGCGGGCGGGCTTGATTCGAGGCTTCACGGGCATTGATGATCCCTACGAAGCGCCGGAGCAACCGGAGGTGGAATGCCGCACCGATCGGGATTCCCTAGAGGATTGCACGGCACAGGTGTTGGCCGCGCTCGATCGTTTGGGTTATTTACCCAGCCAGGACTAGGCCAGCCAGGACTGGCCAGCCAAGATTAAGCCAGCCAGAATTAGGCGCGATACATTACCCCTTCCGAAACCAGCACCGAGCTGCCCCCCACTCGCACCTCGGTGATATTCCCTTGGGCGATTCGTACTGTCACAGTTAATTCGCTGGGCCGCTGAATCGCCGCCCCCTGGGCAATTGCCCAAGACGGTTCGCCGTCGGGAAACGATCGCCCCTGAACCAAATAGCCCCCCAAGGCCGCTGCCGCCGAGCCGGTGGCGGGATCCTCCGCAATGCCCAATGCCGGAGCAAACATCCGTACCGTCAGGGGGCGATCGCCCGTTAACCCCGTCACCAAATACAACTGGGGGGCTGCCGTGGATCCAAAGGTTTCTTCCCAGGGGCCGATCTGCAAGCGGGCCCGGTTCAGGGCCGCCAAGTCGCGGAGGGGAATCACCGTGAAGGGCAAGCCACAGGAAGCCGTGGCCGGTTCCCAGCCCGGCACGGTCAAATCCGCCACCGTTAGCCCGATCGCCCGGGCCATGGCCGCGCGATCGCCCTGCCAGGGTTCCACCACCGGCAACTGAGCCACGGTTAACTCACTGGCGATCGGTTGTCCCGCCCGCGATCGCACTGTCACCGGCACGGGCCCCACCCCTTCCTCAAAAATCAAACGAGTGTCATCACCCGTGAGGCTAATTTCGCCAATTTTGGCCAAAACATAGCCTGTGCCCACCGTGGGGTGGCCAGCAAAGGGAATTTCGCCCCCTGGCGTAAAAATGCGCAGCCGTCGAGTCCCCTGGGGGGTTTCCGGCGGCAAAACAAACACCGTTTCCGACAGGTTCAGCTCTCGGGCGATCGCCTGCATTCGTTCCTCGCTCAGGCCGCTGGCCTGCGGGAACACTGCCAGGGGATTGCCCCCAAAGGCTTGGGTTGTAAATACATCGGCCGTGTAAAAGCGATCGCCGATCGGGGAAAGGGTCAAGGTCAAAGTCTCCAGCTTGCCAACACCACCGCCTGAGCTGGTGGAAATTATTGATTTGAAATTAACCGTTTGCAATTAACCGTTTGCAATCAAACTTCTGTGATTATGTGATTATTGGTGACTAACCGTCTGCAATCATCCGTTTATTAGTCCGATCGCCCTAAAACGTTGCCGCGTGATTTTGCAGCGCCATTGTGCCCAATCAACCCATTGAGCCTACGATCCCTGACTGTCCAAATTGCCCGATCGCTAGTCAAGAGCAATGTTGGCCAGAATACCTAGGTTCGATCGCCCTGTCCGTTAGGCTGCTGGGATGTGATGGTTTTGATGGAGTTTGCTTGGCCCATGACTGCCGCATCGCCCACCCCTTCCTTGCCCGATCGACTGCGGGAACTGGCCCGCCTCTTTCTTACCTTGGGTGTGACCGGGTTTGGCGGCCCCCAAGCCCACATGGCGTTGATGAATGAAGCCGTGGTGGTGCAGCGGGGTTGGCTAACAGCGGAAGAATTCACCGAAGGCATTGCCGTTTGCGAAATGTTGCCCGGCCCTGCCTCCACCCAACTCGGCATCTACATCGGCTATTGCCGTGCCGGTTGGCTTGGGGCCCTGTTGGCAGGCCTCTGCTTCATTGCCCCCGCTTGGGTGATGGTGGTGGCCCTTGCTTGGGCCTACTTTCGCTATGGGGCATTACCGGCCGTTTCCGCCCTGTTTTTGGGCATTTCCCCGGCCGTGGTGGCCATTGTCTTGACCTTTTGTTGGAAATTAGGGCGCAAGGTTTTGCTGGGCGGCGATCGCCCTTGGATCCGCTGGGCGATCGCCCTGGGCACTTTTGGGCTGCTGCGGTTCAGCACTGGGGGAATCTTGTGGGCCTTTGTCTTGGCGGGACTAGCCGGGTTGGTGTTTTTTGGGCCGCGCCGCTCCGCCTTAGGGGCGATCGGCCCTTGGGGCATCTTGCTGCCCACCTTTGTTGCCGCCTTGCCGCCGGAATCCCTGACCGTTGCCAGCTTTTGGGGTTGGGAACGCATCCACACCTACGGCCCCGAACTGATCAGCACGTTCTTGCGGGCGGGAACCCTGGTCTTTGGTGGTGGGCTAACGATCGTGCCCTTGCTGGAATTGGAAGTGGTGCAGCGGTTGGGCTGGCTGACCCGTCCCGAGTTCTTGCACGGCGTGGCGATTGGGCAGGTCACCCCCGGCCCTGTCCTGCTCACCGTCGCCTTTGTGGGCTACAAAGTGGCCGGTGTTCTCGGGGCCCTCGCCGCCACCGTCGCGGTTTTTCTGCCTTCCTTTGGCTTTGTGGGGTTGGCCGCGCCCCTGTTGCGGCGATCGCGCCATAATCCTTGGGTACGCGCCTTCTTGCAAGGGATCACACCCGCCGTGCTCGGGGCCATTTTGGCGGTTACTCTGCCTTTGGTGCAGGCCGCTCTCCAAATCGATCGGGGGGTGGCTTGGCTGTCGGCGGCCACCGGGGCACTCTTGATTTTGGGAATGGTGGGCCTGTTGCGGTGGCGGTTGGCGGCTTGGCAGGTGTTGGCCTGCGGGGCAATCGCAGGGGTGTTGTTGGGATTGGTTCCCGGCGCGATCGGCTAAGTCTGCCCCCTGATCCAGTTCGCAGAAACCTGAACGCCAGGCCGAAGACAGCGTATCCTGAGAGCCGATCCCTGCTGCTGCGACCTTTAGGCTCTTGTTCTATGAACCCGCGCTACTCGCTGATTGTGCCCATTTTCAACGAAGAGGAAACGATCGCAGAGTTATATCGGCGCGTGGTGGCCGTGGGTGAGCAATTGGATGGGCCCTTTGAGCTGGTGTTAATTAATGACGGCAGCCGCGATCGATCCCTAGCCATGATCCGCGAGCTGCAAGCCCAAGATTCTCGAGTTTGCTATCTCTCCTTAGCCCGCAATTTTGGTCACCAAATCGCTGTCACGGCCGGCTTGAACTTCTGCCGAGGCCAAGTGGTGGTGATTCTGGATGCGGACTTGCAAGACCCGCCGGAACTGATTTTTGAAATGCTCGAACAATGGCGATCGGGCTATCAAGTGGTCTATGCCCAGCGGGTTTCCCGCCAGAAAGAAACCTGGTTCAAACGGTTCACCGCCTATGGGTTCTATCGCTTGCTCAAGCAACTGGCGGATATTGAAATTCCCACCGATACGGGGGATTTTTGCCTGCTCGATCGCGCCGTGGTGGACTTGCTCAACACCATGCCCGAACGCAATCGCTATATCCGCGGCCTGCGATCGTGGGTGGGCTTTCGACAAACCGCCGTGCAGTTTCACCGCGATCCACGCTTTGCCGGAGAAGTGAAATATACCTTCCGCAAATCGGCGCGGCTGGCGATCGATGGGTTAGTGTCCTTCTCCAAGGCGCCCCTGCGGCTGTCGGTTTACCTGGGGTTGCTCTCCGCTGCGATCGCCCTGGTCATGGCCGCCATGGTTTTCTACTGGCGCATTTCCCAACCCCAATCCCCCGTCACAGGCTTTGCCGCGATCGCGATCGCCATCTTCTTCCTCGGAGCCGTCCAGCTCGTCAGCATTGGCATTTTGGGGGAATATGTGGGGCGAATTTATGAAGAAGTCAAAGGTCGCCCTCTCTATACCCTGTCAGAAGTCATCGGGTTCGATCGCCCCGCAAAATCCAGCTAAATCCCAGTTCAATCAACCCTAGGAGCCGCACCACCACCTGATCGCCTTGATGACTCAGCTTTTTTCATCAGAGGGCACTTTTACTTTTAAAAATCATCCTTTTCAAGATTATCAATTTCAAAGTTATCAATCAGCACACATTTCCCAAGATAATTCTCAGATACTCTCTAGCGGTTCGACAGGGTAAACACCGTGAAACCTCGCTACTCGATTGTGATTCCAATTTTTAATGAAGCAGCAACAATCTTGGAATTATGGCAACAACTCCGCGCCACCCTTGATCAACTAGCAGATCCTGCTGAAATTATTTTTGTAGATGACGGTAGTGTTGATCACTCTGCCAAAATTGTGCAGGATTTGATCGATCGCGATTCTGAAGTTCGCCTCTTGCAGCTCTCTCGCAACTTCGGCCATCAATGCGCCCTTGCTGCTGGCATTGATCACGCCCAAGGGGATGCGGTGATTTTGATGGATGGTGATTTACAAGATTCGCCCAGCGCCATTTTATCCTTCGTGGAACAGTGGCAAGCGGGCTATGATGTGGTTTATGCCATTCGTCGTAAACGCAAAGAATTCATCCTTAAACGCCTTGCCTTTCGATTGTTTTATCGCCTCTTAAATTATCTGTCTGGATTAACCTTGCCCCTTGATGCTGGGATTTTCTCGCTCATGGATCGCAAAGTGGCGGCGGCTCTGCGATCCATGCCCGAGCGTAATCGCTACCTCAGCGGTTTGCGGGCCTATGCTGGGTTTCGGCAAACGGGAGTGGTGGTGGAACGGGGGCCCCGCTTCAGTGGCGAACCCCGGGTTACTATCAGTAAATTGTTTAAATTGGCCTTTGATGGCATCTTTTCATTTTCCGTCATTCCCTTACGAATTACGGTTTATGTGGGTCTGCTTTGTGCGCTGATTGCCTTTGCCTTGGGGTTGATTGGTCTCTATTTCAAATTTGTTTTGGGCCATAGCTTTCTAGATTGGGCCTATGGTTTGACCACAACCTTTTTCATGGGAGGAATTCAATTGGTTTTCCTGGGGATCCTAGGAGAATATATTGGTCGAATCTATGACGAAGTGAAGCAGCGGCCCTATTACTTAGTCAGCAATCGGCTGGGATTTCGAGATTCAGCTTAAGTTCCCCAATTCACTTCCCCAGAACCTGCGATGAATCGTGGCTAGGAATCATGGCTAGGAATTGATCCTCAATCAATTCCTAGGTCTCCCACCAATCATGATTTGCCGGTTGCATCTGGGTGCTATTGCGCGATCGAGGGAGAACTAGATTTCGTAGTGCCATGTTCGATCGGGGCACAACACAATTCGATGGAGCGATCGGGTGACTAATCCTTGGCGCTCTAACTGCCCAAAGGCGCGGGTGATGGTGACTCGGGTGGCTCCCAGGAGATCGGCAAAATCCTGATGGGTCAGCCGCAAGTCAATCTCGCGACCATTTTGGGTGTTGCGGCCGAAATGTTGCCCCAGCCAGTCCAACAATTTCAGAAGCATCATTTCAACGCGCCGATAGCTGCGGATGGCTAGCAGTTCCTCGGTGCGTTGGCTGCGGCGTAACAGGTCTGAAGGGTTGGGGGCCCATTGACCGATCGGCACAGACCGCACCTTCACATCCGTCAGACACTCGGCGTGGTGGTGAGCCACGTTGGAGAGGGGCGCGCCCACCCAGTCGCCGGGCCCCCACAGCCCCAAAGTGACCAAGGATTCGTCATCTAACCAAGCCAAGGTGCGCACCACGCCGGATTCGATTTGCCACAGGCGATCGGGCGCGAGGGGCAAGGGCGATCGCCGCAAAAACAGGCGGGTTCCTTTGGACAGAAGAGGATGATGGAGGGAAGCAACAGCGGTCATGGCTAATCTGATGGCTTAATAAGCCGGTTTTCCGATCGACTAACCGTAGTTTAGCCGATTGGGGCCGAATAGCCATCAATGGTCGTCAACCAATGGCCATCAACTGTTGATTAGCCCTGTTGGCCGGTTGCGATCAAACGCCTCGCTACACTGGAAACAGTCACCGCCCGATCGCTGGGGGACTCTCCCATGACCCTTGCCACAACGCCACCACCCGCCACCATTACAGATCCACCGCTGGATCAATGGTTGCCCGCCACCTGGGACAAATTCCTGGCGATCGCCCATGACCCCGCCGCCCCACCCGATCGCCGCAGCTACTACTACAACGGCCGGATGCGCTTTGAGATGACTCCTTTAGGCCATGACCACGCTCGCCAAAACCTGCCGCCCACCGACATTGTGGCGTTCTATGCCCTGGTACGGCAGATGCGAGTGGTGCGCTACTTGAACGTGAGCTTGCGAAAAACCGGCGCTCAAGAATGCCAGCCTGATTTATCGGTTTATGTGGGCGATCGCCCCGAGTGGCCACCCAAGGGCAACGAGCCGATCGACCTCGATCGGTTTGGGCCGCCGGACTTGGTGGTGGAAGTGGGAGCCAGCAGCTTCAACGACGATCTCGGCCCCAAGCGCTTGCTCTACGAACAATTGGGCGTGCGGGAATATTGGGTGATCAACGCCAATGAGCGCCAAGTGATTGCCTTTGCGATCGCCGATCGGGGTAGCCGGGCGATCGAGGAATCCCAGGTGTTGCCGGGCCTGTCGATGGCGATCGTTGCGGAGGCCTTGGAACGAACCGATCGCAACGATGACGCAGACACCATCCGCTGGCTCATGGAACAATTCCAAGCGATCAATTCCTAGGATTGAGTGACGGAATCAATCGGCAATTGCTGCTAGGTCGCAAAGTCCGATCGCCAGATGTGTACCGCTCGCTTAGCCAGTTGTTTTTGGCGATTTGCCAGCGCATTCGGAGTCCATTCTTCAGCCAAAATTTCTTGAGTTAGGCGATAGGCACTCGTTGGATAAACATCCCGCTTGATGGCGTAAGGCCGGTTCCCAATTTGACGATTTAGAGGCGGCTCCAGGGGAGTTAAATTGCCCAATCGGTACACCATGTCAGTGATTTGAGCATCGGTAAAATCATCGAGCCAATCCTGCTCCGGTGATTCGGGCAAAATATGTTCGATCGAGAAACTCTCCTCGACAATTTCTTGATTGGCTGCATCATTTTCGAGCTTCCACAGAATATAGCGAGCCAGTTTTTTCTGCTGCCCTCTCGTAGCAACCGTCAGCAGCTCAAAGTCCTGTGCAAATTTTTCATCGGAAACATAGACCGATCGCAATTGTTCAAAGACTTGTTTAGGAGTTGTAATTTCTGAGTTTTGAATCGCGATCGCAACCTGGTTATAAATCTTCTCTAGTTCACTGGGATTCAGACCACAAACAACCGTATATCGAAACGACAGCACGCTAATTAGCTTCAACAGTCGTGTGAAGTCCGCATCAGAAAACTTGCCGTGAGCAGCAAATAAAATCGGATAAGCTTGCTTCACCCGAAATAACTCTAATTCTCGAATGTAGGCCCGATTGGCAGGTGTTTCGCGCCAAAAATCATCCTGGGCATTGCCAAGAGCAACAAATAGGCTGCTATAGCTTTCGAGTCGATCTAGCAAGTCAAATACCTGATAACCATCTTTGACCGATGCTCGAACCATTTTGAAGAGTCGCTCTCGCCTAACCCATGGTTGTTCGATGCTGAGATAGTATCGTAAGAATTCAGGAAATTTCTCCATCCGCACGGTGCTGATCATTTGCTGCCATTGGCGCTGTGCTGCTTGCAGGTCATCTGGGCCTCGCAACAATGAGAAGAGATAATTTTTGAGTAAATCTGTTGAGCTGAGTTCTAGCCCCCGAGCATTTAAGGTCTCGAACACTGTATAAGCGTTCAGTTCATCTTCTACATTGATTTGAATAAACAACAGCCGACGGGCAACAATATCTGTGAGAAAATCAACTAGTTTCTCCCCATCATTGATTATCCCCAGTTGTTGACTCATTTGAATGGAAAAATAGTCAAAAGCCTGCCAGATTAGCTGATTAGATTTCGCGAAAGATCGAATATTTCTTGGTTTTCTTAAATTGATCAGATAATCTTGGTAAAAGCCATCATTGTTGGCATTCAAACGAATTTTGCTTGAATAGCGCAACGATCTAGCATCTTTATCGCTCAAGTAAGTACGTCTTAAAATTTCTTGTCGCTCTTGATTTCCTTCAGACTGAATATCTTTTTCTGCTAGTTGCTTTATTTTGTCAATCACCACAATCGCAATAATGCTTAGGGTCGCCAATCGCTGCTGGCCGTCAATAATGGTGAATTGCTGGTCAGATTCTCGAGAATTTTGCAGAACGATCGCCCCCATGTAGTGGCTAGTATTGGGATTCTGGTGCAAGCCCAAAATATCTTGCCAAAGGTCTTCCCAATTCTCTTCAGTCCAAGAGTAATCACGCTGGAATAGCGGAACTTGATAACGTTTACCATTGCCCAGTAGGTCGCCAAAACTGGCGGTGCGGGTATCAAGCAGGTGAATCGGAGCCATAGATTAGGTCGAGCGCTATTTTTTGTTCCTACTGCTGAAATTATAGGAATTTACGAATTGGGCAAAACGATCCAGCCTGTGCGATCGCTAACCAGGACAGTTGAGCGATCGATTCCTAGGGATAGTTAACGACAATTTCAGCAGTCTCGGAGTCGGGGTTACACGGGGAGATCGCGCCATCGCCATACCAGCGCAGGGCCAAGTCGCCGAGCTGATCCAAGACCTGCACTAGTTCTAGCCCCCGATCGGTCAGGCCATAGCTGACTTGGGGCGGCACGGTCGCTTCGTAGTGGCGATAAATTAGCCCCTCACGCTCCAGCCGCCGCAGCCGTTCCGTGAGCACTTTGGTGGAAATGCCCTTCACTTGCCGCTTCAAAGCTCCAAAGCGGATCGGCCCCTTCGTCGTCATCACCCACAGCAGGTATAGCGTCCAGGGGCCAGACAAGATATCCATCAACAGGCTGACGGGGCAGCACTTCACTTCTTTGGAGGGGCGAGGCATGGGCAGGCAGTTCCAGACTCAATTTTGGGCGTAAAAAGGAAGTTAGTTACTTTTAGGTTCCTACTTTACTTTAGTTGGCATTGACTTCTAGGATCGGCATCACGGGCCGAGGCCGCTCGTTTCCAGTCCGTATTGAGGTTTTTATGACGACGATCTCAGTGGTCTACTTTTCGGGATCTGGGCACACCCATCTGATGGCGGAATCGGTGGCGCGGGGAGCCAGCCAAGTGGACGGTGTGACGGCCGGGCTGCTGCGGATTACCGGCGCGCAGATTACCGAGGGGCGTTGGAAAGATCCGGAGATGCTGGATGCTTTGACCCGATCGGATGCGATCGTGTTTGGGTCGCCCACCTACATGGGCGGCGTGGCGGCCCAGTTCAAGGCGTTTGTGGATGCGGCCAGCTCAGCTTGGTTTGCCCAACAGTGGAAGGACAAAATCGCTGGCGGGTTCACCCACTCCGGCTCCCCCAGCGGCGACAAGCAGGGCACGCTGCTATACATGGCGATTAACGCGGCCCAGCACGGGATGATCTGGGTGGGGGCGGCTGAAATGCCCAGTCAATACGTGGGCAGTGATGAGGGGGTGAATCGCCTCGGGTCGTTTTTGGGGGTGATGGGTCAAAGCGATCTGAATCCCAATGGCGGTGAAGCGATCGTTCACCCAGGCGATCGCTTAACGGCTGAGAAATATGGTCAGCGGATTGCCACGATCGCCCAGCGCCATCGCGGCAGCTAGAGCAAGCTATCTAATTCATCGAAAGGAAATGAATCGGGGCGATCGACTGGGACAAAGCGATCGCCCTGTTCATTTCTGGTGAATTGGGGGCGATCGCGCTCAACGAGTTTGATGTTTTGCTAACCCAAGGATCGCATCAATAATCGCTATGATGGCAATAGCTTGACTAGCGATCGCGCAGCATTCCTACTGCTATCGAGAAGAACTATGCGCTTTATCAATCCTAAAACTGATTATGCTTTCAAAAAAATCTTTGGCTCTGAGCAGAGTCAGGATATTTTAATTAGCTTTCTGAATGCGGTTTTGTATGAGGGAAATTCCACCATTCGCGAGCTGGAGATTCTCAATCCTCATCTTGGGCCACGAATCCGTGGTTTCAAAGATACCTATCTCGACATTAAAGCAACGATCGCCGACAGTCACGGCCAAACCGAGACGGTGATCATTGAAATGCAGGTTTTAAATGTCGAAGGCTTTCAAAAACGCATTCTCTACAATGCTGCCAAAACTTACAGTAATCAATTGGCGATCGGGGATGGCTATACGGATCTGCAACCGGTGATTGCGCTCACGATCGTTGATTTTGAGATGTTTCCTGAGCTAGATCAACTCATTTCGCGCTTCGTTCTCAAAGAGAGAACCTATCTGACTGATTATTCATCAATCTATGATATTGAGCTGGTATTTATTGAATTACCCAAATTCCAGAAGGAACTTCCGGATCTAGAAACCTTGATGGATAAGTGGTTGTATTTTTTGAAAGCTGCCCGAAAGCTGGAGTCTGTGCCACCCAGCATGGAAGCGGTTCCGGAGATTCAAAAAGCTTTTGCGATCGCGAACCAAGCCAACCTGAATGCTCAAGAGCTTGATGAGCTAGAACATCAGGAAATTTTCATTCAGGATCAGCGCAATTCAATTAGAAAAGCTCTCAGTCAGGGCATCGAGCAGGGTATCGAGCAGGGCATTGAGCAAGGAAAACTGGCGGCGCAACGGGCGATCGCCCAACAATTGCTGGGTGTGTTGGACGATGAGACGATTAGTCGCACTACGGGTCTTGATCTGGAGGCGATCGCCCAACTCAGGACTGATGATTCGCTAAACCCCTAAAACTCACGTCTACCAAAGCTTTATGGTCACAATAGTGTTGTATTAGATTTCATCCGTCGCAGGAAAGTACCTTTTGAAGATGTCCTCCAAGTTGTCATAGAATCCCCACCCCATCCTATCTGTGCTTTTAACAATGCGCAGGGCACGCGCCTCATACTCATTAATCAAGTTTTCGCTCGCTGCAAGTTCTGCAGCTCGCTCGAAGAGATCCTCGAAGGATATATAGTACTCTTCATTGATATCTCCGTAGGCAGCGGTAAACTCCACCCCAGTTTCGACACAGTAATAGATAAAATCGATCACCTGCTTCGGGCTGATGGCCTCGGCTTCGACACGTTGCAACATACGAAAGACAATTGATGGACTGCCGTTTCCAAATCCACGTTTGGGAAAAAACTCAGCTCGGACTTCCGCCTTATAGTCATCAAATTCAGATATTGGTGTAGTGGGGTCAAACTTGGCAATTAGGAAACGCTCAACAGGAGGATTGCGCTTTGCCAAATCAAGCAAAATTTGCACGAGTTCTTCTTTTGAGCAAGCTTTGAGATAAGTTTGAATAGTTTGTGCTTGCATACAATATGAGCCTAGACAAGGCAGCTAATTATGTCTTCAACCGCGAGTATAGGATAACTGTCCTTGGATGGGTATCGTCAAGCAACTGCGGTTTCAACTCAGGATGATGGGGGTTATTTAGTAGTGCCTGTGGAGTAATGATGCTAACCTGGCAGCAGTAATCTATGACTTCAGTTCATGCCTGCTTGCCCTCAATGCCAATCCAGCCACACGGTCAAAAATGGTCGCATCCACAACGGCAAGCAACGCTTCAAATGCAAAGCCTGTGGCCGACAGTTCATTGAGCACCCTACTCAGAAACGAGTCACACCCGAGCAGATTGCGCTCATTGATCGTCTGCTCCTAGAGCGGCTTTCCCAAGCAGCCATTGCGCGAGTCGCGCAGGTTTCTGAATCTTGGATTGAATCCTATGTGGCGGTTGCAGGTGGTCGCACTTTGCGGGCCAAGAAACCAGATTGATCAATTACTTGGCAACAATTGAGTCATGCATTGCGTTAGCGGATCTGTCGTTTGGTTTGGCGAACCCTGTCTTTTTACCGTCACGAAGCAGCAAGCTAGCAATTGATTGATCACCGCAATGCCCCTTGTCGATCGCTTGATGACTCATCATTACTTCACAGGCACTACTGAATTTCTCGTTTCCCTGAGTGGCAGGCTCTGGCCCCTTGATGTTGTGGTTAATTGGCGGAACCAGCGATAGCCGTACCCTTGCCCAAGCCCTCGATCGCGCTGGTTTGCCCTGGATTGCCACGGTGGTGAACCCGGCGGCCGCTCGGCTCTATGACGGCTTAAACGGTGTGGTGCGATCGGGCGCGTTTGCTCCCGCTGACCTCATGCCCTGGCTAGCCGATCGCGCCATCCGGGGCATCATCGACGCATCCCACCCCTTCGCCACGGAAATTTCCCAGCAGGCGATCGCCGCCGCTGCCCTTCGCTCAATTCCCTATCTGCGGTTTGAGCGGCCCGCCATTCCCCTGGAGCCGCCAGCCCTGAAATTGCCCAATCTAGCCGCCGCATTGTGCGATCGATTCCTGCGTGATCGGCTGGTGTTGTTCACTTTGGGGGTGAAGGCTTTGCCGCAGATTTTGCCCTGGCGCGATCGGGTGGCGGCTTTGTGGGTGCGGGTGTTGCCGGAGTCCGTGGCCCAGGCGATCGCCCTCGGGTTCGATCGCTCAGAGGTGATTGGCCAGCGCCTGCCGGTGGATCCGGCCCAAGAGCGAGCCGACTGGCAAAATCGGGCGATCGAAGTGGTTGTTACCAAAGCAGCCGGGGCAGCAGGGGGGCTGGATCTCAAACAAGCGTTGGCAAGGGAATTAGGCGTGCAGTTGCTGGTGATCGATCGCCCTTCGATTGTCTATCCCGCGCAAACTGATCAAATTGATGAGGTGGTGGCGTTTGCCCATCGGGCGATCGATCTTAGGTCATCCTATTGAGATCGTTTGCTAGTATTTCTAATTACCTTGTGTATCGATTCCAAAGACGACTCATCGCACGTTCTGGTTGTTCATCCGATTTCAGAGTTGCTGCTGGAATTTTTCCCATTTGTTTACAATACTGAACATACTCAGTTGACGCTAGCCGCAACCAGCTAGTAGGTTGGGTTGAGCCTTGCGAAACCCAACGTGATCACTATCAAAGCTACTGGTGTTGGGTTTTGTGCCTCAACCCAACCTACTTGTATAAACATCTACTACGAAATTAATAGGTCTACTTCACATGATGCAAAATATGGGAAAGTTTGAGTATTCTGAGACTCTGCCTTGTACAGGGCAATTAATTGTAAATCCTGATGGCTGGTATATCAATTATACGTTTGCTGGCCCTGATTTAAGATATAAAGTTCATACTATCCGTATTGATTCTTCTGAAGTTGAAGCTCATATTCAAGCTTTAGAATCGGCGTGGAAAAAATACTTGGAACTCAAGCAAGAGTATACCCTTACACAGGACAAGCAAGATCTAAAATCAGTAACTTTTAAACCAGGAATTTATATCCATTTGGGTTACCAATACATGGAAGGAATTTCGATTGCATCTCATAGTCAAAGTAAGATGATTCAGAGCGAAGACTATCTGCAAGAGGTCATTCAAGGATTACGATATTCAATCAAAAAAGCAAAAATGGTGATGACAATGCTGAAAACAGTAGAAAATCACCTTAGATTAAAAACAATTCGAGACGATCGAGAGTCGCTAATAGAGTAAGTAATGCTCATTGCGCTCTAGGAGAGGCGCTATTCATTTCAAAAGCAATCATTACCTTTTCCCTGAGTGCGATCGCATCGCTTGGGTTATGGATTGTGGATGGGCAACTTGGATCCTACGGGCTATTACTGCCACGATGGAAACTGAAATTTATAGTTAATATTGTTTTGAAAGAGCGCCTTATCTGTGGCTGCTCAGGTTTGGGGTCTTTCGCTCTATTGCTTCAAACATCATGGAAAACATCAGAATTAAGCGATTTCGGGCGATTTTTGAATCTCGCCTAGAAACCTTAAGCCATTTGCTGGATATTGCCGATTCTCACTTTGTCGCCGATCGGGCTGCCCTCTTTCAGCTTCGGCTTGCGCCCGACATGCTGCCCTTTGGCACACAAATCGCCTTTACCTGTAACCAGCCGCGTAACTTTGCCCTTTGGTGCGCTGACCAACCCGCTAGCAACTTGAACCCTGAAGTGACCACCTTGGAAACTGCTCGGGATTACATCACCTCCACCCGAGAGTTGCTGAGTCAGATTAACGCCGGAGATGCCAAACTCTCAGAAATTCATCGCATTGACCTAGGAGAAGGCCTATCGTTGGAGCTGCCAGGATTAGCCTATGTGGATGATTTTTTGATGCCGAATTTCTACTTTCACCTAACTACAACCTATGGCATTTTGCGGATGGCTGGTGCTGCAATTGGGAAGCGAGATTTTATGATGCACCTCATGCCCTTTGTGAAACGGGATCCCAGTTGCTAGCGATCGACCAATCTATTGAATGCTAACGGCGAGACTGAGCGAGCCGGGGCGGCTTGGTGGCCGGGTGGCAATTGCCCGATCGCCCCTTTCGCCGGACAATGGGGACTTTGAGAGCAATCCAAACCCAGGAGGCGGGCGTGACTCAAGAATTCGACTACGACTTGTTGATCCTCGGAGCCGGAGTCGGCGGCCATGGTGCAGCACTGCATGCCGTCGCCTGTGGCCTGAAAACGGCGATCGTGGAAGCGGCCGAAATGGGCGGCACCTGCGTTAACCGGGGTTGCATTCCTTCCAAGGCCTTGCTGGCGGCTTCCGGCCGGGTGCGAGATCTTCGCAATGCCGCACACCTCAAAGCCATGGGCATCCAAGTGGGCGGCGTGCAGTTCGATCGCCAGGTGATCGCCGACCACGCCACTAATCTCGTGGGCAAAATCCAAGGCGACCTGACCAACAGCCTGAAGCGGATTGGCGTAGACATCATCCAAGGTTGGGGCAAACTGCTGGCTCCCCAAAAAGTGGAAGTGAACACCGCCGACGGCAACCGCACGATCACCAAAACGATCAGCGCCCGCAATATTTTGATTTCCACCGGGTCTGTGCCCTTTGTGCCGCCGGGAATCGAGCTGGATGGCAAAACGGTGTTCACCAGCGATGAAGCGGTGCGGCTGGAATCCGTGCCCCAATGGGTGGCGATCATCGGCAGCGGCTACATCGGGCTGGAATTCTCCGATGTGTACACGGCTCTGGGCGCGGAAGTGACGATGATCGAGGCGCTCGATCAACTGATGCCCGGTTTTGATCCCGACATTGCCAAGGTGGCCAAGCGGACGCTGATCGATCAGCGTGACATCGAAACCTATACCGGCGTGTTTGCCACCAAGATCACCCCCGGTGCGCCGGTGACGATCGAGCTGACCGACGCGAAAACCAAGGAAGTGGTGGACGTGTTGGAAGTCGATGCTTGCTTGGTGGCTACGGGTCGCCGCCCCGCCACGGCCAATATCGGTTTGGAGAACGTGGGTGTGGAAACCAACCGCCCCGGCTTCATTCCCGTGAATGGCAAGATGCAGGTGCTGAAGGATGGCGAACCCGTGCCGCACCTCTGGGCGATCGGGGACGCGACGGGGCAAATGATGCTGGCCCACGCGGCTTCCGCCCAGGGCGTGGTGGTGGTCGAAAACATCTGCGGGCGCGATCGGGAAGTCGATTACCGCAGCATTCCCGCCGCCGCCTTCACCCATCCCGAAATTAGCTTCGTCGGTTTGACGGAACCCCAAGCCAAGGAACTGGGCGAGGCGGAAGGCTTCAGCGTGGGTACGACTCGCACCTATTTCAAGGGCAACTCCAAGGCGATCGCCGAGGGCGAAGGGGACGGTCTGGCCAAGGTGATTTTCCGCAAGGACACGGGCGAAGTGTTGGGCGCGCATATCTTTGGCATCCACGCTTCGGACTTGATCCAAGAGGTGGCCACGGCGATTGCCCAGCGCGATTCTGTGAAGAACCTGGCCTTTGTGGTGCACGCGCACCCGACCCTCTCGGAAGTGATCGACGAAGCCTACAAGCGCGCTGAACGGGAACTGGCTGAGGTCTAGAGCCATGCATAATCCTGAACTGGGGGAGGTCGTCTACGATCGCGACGGTCTCCGCAGCGTCCACAACCACGAGTTCATGGACGATCCCGCCTTCCAACGGGCCTATGCGCGCGGTGTACAGGCCGTGGGCTGGGATTACCAATGGCATTGGCGCGTCCATGTGGGCCTGTGGGCGGCGGCCACGGCGGCCCAACTACCGGGGGACTTCGTGGAATGCGGCGTGAATCACGGCTTCCTCAGTTCGGCGATTATGAACTACCTGGATTGGAATCGGGGCGATCGCACCTTCTATCTGCTCGACACGTTCCAGGGGCTAGATCCCAAATACGTGTCCGAGCACGAACGGGCCGGCGGCATCCTCGACAAAAACCGCGAGCTACTCGACAACGGCTTTTATGTCAGTGGTGTGGAGTCCGTGCGCCGCAACTTCAGTGAATGGCCCAAAGCCAAAATCATTGAGGGATCAATCCCGGAAACCTTGCCGCAGATTGATTCCGGGGCGATCGCCTTTGTCCACATTGACCTGAACTGCTCACCGCCGGAAGTAGCGGCCCTGGAGTTTCTGTGGCCGCGACTCGTGCCGGGAGCGGTGATTTTGTTGGATGACTACGCCTACAACGGCTATCGCCCGCAAAAATTGGGAATGGATGACTTTGCCCGCCAAAGACAGGTGGCGATCGCCTCGTTACCGACGGGCCAAGGGTTGCTGATTCGCCCACCCGATCGACCCTCAGCACCGGGGACAGCGGCCGTTGCACCTGCGGCAACCATGGTGATTTTTTAGCCTAAGCTCCCGGTTGGCTGTGGCTGGGAATTAGGATCAGCGACCAGTAGGGCACGGCGGCCGGGTCTACCTGGGCGATCGCCCGGATTTGTTGCTGCGGTAGGGTTGCCCGTTCGATATAGATTGATCGCCCCGTTAGCCCCAACTCATCGAGCACCGATCGCACCTTCTCGAAATGCCGCCCCAGTTTGATAATCACCGCCGCATCGGTTTGGGCCAGGCGATTGCGCAGGGTCGGGCGATCGAGCGTGGCCGGCAAAATCGTCAGCACATCTTGGCGATAGGTGAGGGGCACTTGGGCCACGTCCGCCGCTGCCAGGGTGGAGGAAATGCCTGGCACTAGCTCCGTGGGGAAGCGATCGCCCAGTCGATTTAGCAAATACATGAACGAACCGTAGAGCATCGGTTCGCCTTCGCAGAGCACCGCCACATCGTGCCCCGCCGCCAAGTGAGCTGCAATCTCCGCCGCGCCGCGATCGTAGCCCGCCGCCGCCGACTCCTGGGGGCTGAAGGGCAGGACGATCGGGACTTCAATTTGCGTTGGTTGCAGAAACGCCGCCACGATCGCCCGCGCCACCGAGCCGCCATCGGCCGCCGCCGGATAGGCCACCACCGGCACGGTCGTCAAAATTCGGTGCGCCTTCAGGGTCAGCAATTCCGGGTCGCCCGGCCCCACGCCCAGGCCGTAAAGCTTGCCCGTCACGCTTCTAGCTCCTTTGCCAGGGCATTCACCGCCGCCGCCGCGATCGCGCTGCCGCCCCGCCGGCCATGCAGCGTGATGAACGGTACGCCGCGCGAATTTGCCGCCAATTCCGCCTTCGACTCCGCCGCTCCCACAAATCCCACCGGGAAGCCCAAAATCAGCGCCGGTTTTGGCCAACCCGCATCCAGCAATTCCAGCAGGTGAAACAAGGCCGTGGGCGCATTCCCGATCGCCACGACAGACCCCGCCAAATGGGGCCGCCACAGTTCCACCGCCGCCGCCGATCGGGTGTTGCCAATTTGCTCGGCCAACGGCCGCACTGCTGGATCGCCCAGGGTGCAGATCACCGGATTCGTGGCCGGCAATCGATCGCGGATGATGCCCTGCACCACCATTTGCGCGTCGCAAAGGATCGGCGCACCGGTCGCCAGGGCTGATCGGCCGATCGTCGCTGCACCGGCCGTGGCCTGTAAATCCGTCACCAAATCTGTCATCCCGCAAGCATGGATCAGCCGCACCGCCACCGGCTGCAAATCCGTGGGCAATTGTGCCAAATCCACCTCCGCCCGAATCGTGGCGAAGGACTGTTCATAAATGGCTTGACCATCGCGCAGGTATTGCAAGGCAGGGCGATCTCAACAGCGCAAAAACAGGTTAAGACTGACCCAAGGGGATGGTTTCCTGAGCCGATGGATGGGGTTGAATGGGCCCAAGACTCAGCCGGTCAGCTTGTTCAGAATATCAGGCGAATTCGATCGCGGATCCGGCAATTGCTGAATTCTGGGTCAGCAGTCCTTGGGCAACTCCATGGGCAATGGCCTGCGGCCACCGATTCAAGACCAGTCCAAAAGAGGATGGATTTGGATGATTGAAGCGGTTCTCGGCAATCCTTTTTACATGTATTAATTAATACCTAAAATAGGACATTAATTCCGTAATTCCCTTGGCAGTGAGAAGATCAGCAAAAGCAATAAAACCCAATGCGGACTGAGATTAATCCATGACTTTGGGTTGACTGTGGGGTTCGATCGGGCAAGTCCAATCTGCCCCCCACTGGAGACTTCTGATTAGACTGAAGCAGTTGCTAAAAATTATTGAAGAAAAGATGCAACGAACGGTAAATGCTCCCCATGTTGGAGTAGGGATCCTGTGGCTGCTCATCTCAATTGGCTGAATATGCGCGATGTGGCTTGGTTGCTGGGGTGCTCGGGACTCGTGTTTCTGATGCAGCCTGGTTTTATGTGTTTGGAATCGGGCATGACCCGATCGAAAAACAGCATTAATGTGGCGGCCAAAAACCTATCAGATTTTGGCATTTCGGCACTGCTCTACTGGTTGTTTGGATTCGGGGTGATGTTTGGCCCCTCTTGGTGGGGTTGGATGGGCCATGACTACTTTGCCCTATCGGTGGAATCGCAGCCTCAACTGGCGGCTTTTTTAATTTTTCAATTAATGTTTTGTGGCACTTCCACCACCATTATTTCCGGTGCGGTGGCGGAACGAATGCGGTTTTCGTCTTATCTAATCGTTTGTTTCCTTTGTTCAGGATTGATCTATCCCCTGTTTGGCCATTGGGCTTGGAAGGGAATGGAAATTGTGGGTGCAAGTCCTGCCGGCCAGGGGGTGGGCTGGTTGCGATCGCTCGGGTTCTATGACTTTGCGGGTTCCACAGTGGTGCATAGCGTGGGGGGCTGGATTGCCCTGGCCACGCTGTTGGTGGTGGGGCCGCGCTGGGGGCGCTATGACGAAGCCACCCGGCAGCACAAAATCAGCGGGTCGAATCTGCCCTTTTCCATGCTTGGGGCCATGATGCTGTGGCTGGGCTGGTTGGGGTTCAATGGCGGCAGCACCCTGGCCCTCAATGAACATGTCCCGGCGGTGCTGGTGCATACGGTGATTGGGGGTGTGGCGGGGATGCTGGGCGGCGGGGCCCTGGGTTGGTACTATCGCCACCGGCCGGATGTGGAATGCCTGATCAACAGTTCCCTGGCGGGCATGGTGGCTGTGACGGCCTGCTGCAATGTGATTACGACCCCGATCGCCCTAGTGGTGGGGTTCACGGGGGCCGCTGTGGCGTTGGCGGTGGAATGGTGGCTCGATCGCCGCCAAATTGATGACGCGGTGGGAGCTGTGCCCATCCATGCGGGAGCCGGGGCCTGGGGCACGCTCTGTGTGGGGTTATTTGGGGATTTGAGCCAAATGCCGGGCGGTTTGGAGCGCCCCCAACAAATTGCCGTGCAACTGTTGGGCATTGGAGTTTGCGCCCTCTGGTCTTTTGGGTTGTCCTACGGGTTGCTGCGTTGGGTCGATCGCCTGCATCCCCTGCGGGTTTCCCTTGCGGAAGAACAGATGGGCCTGAACGTGGCGGAGCACCAGGTAAAAACGGAGGTCTATGACCTATTTGAGGTGATGGATCACCATGCTCGCCAGGGAGATTTGCACTTGCGAGTGCCGGTGGATCCGTTCACGGAGGTGGGCTACATTGCCGAGCGCTACAACCAGGTGATGGATGCCTTGCAGGAAAAGTCCCAGGCGCTGGAGTCCCTGAATGCGAGCCTGGAAGCCCAGGTGCAGCAACGGACGGCGGAGTTGGAAACCGCCAACCAGGAACTCCAGCGCCTGAACCGCCTGAAGGATGATTTGCTGGCCAATACGTCCCATGAACTGCGCACGCCCCTCAACGGCATCATTGGCTTGGCGGAGGCGATGCTGGATGACGATCGGGGAGGATTGAGCGATCGAGAACGGTCAAACCTGGACACGATCGCCGCCAGTGGCCATCGGTTGGCCAATTTGGTGAACGATCTGCTGGACTTTTCCAAACTGCAACACCAGACGATTGACCTGGCCCTGCGCCCTTGCACCTTGGCTGTGGTGGTGGAACAGGTGTTGCAACTGCACTACGACCAAGCGGAACGTAAGGGCTTGGCGCTGGTGAATGCCATTGATTTGGCTCTGCCGCCCGTGTTGGCGGACTTCAACCGGCTGCAACAGATTTTGCACAACCTGGTTAGCAATGCGCTCAAGTTCACCCAAAGCGGTGAGGTGATTGTTCATGCTCGCCGTTGGCAACCGGACGCGGAACTGTTGCATCAGTTGCATCAGTTGCATCAGCCGCCTTCTGTCGATCCTGCCAACTCCCTAGATCCTCAATTGGGGGATCAGCAATTGGGTCAACAATTGGATCAATTAACGGGGGTGGTGATGCCCTCAAGCGTGATCGGGCAGGGTGCTCTGTTCGATCGCCCCGGATTGGATCCGGCAGAATCTGAGCAGTTGGAGCGGGAGCATCCTTCCGAGTCATCCCCGGAAACGGCTGCCCAAAAGTGGCTGGCCATTTCTGTCAGTGATACGGGCATTGGTATTCCCACAGAGGCGATCGAGCGCATTTTTGAATCCTTTGAACAGGCCGATCGCTCCACGGCCCGGGAATATGGCGGCACGGGGTTGGGGTTGGCCATTGTGCGGCAACTGGTGGAACTGCATGGGGGCAAAATTTGGGTGGAGTCCCGTCCCGAAGTGGGATCCATCTTTACGCTGACCTTGCCGGTGGCCCTGGAAGCACCAGCCCTCACCTACGAAATGCCCAGCTTCCGGCGATCGCCCATGATGTTGCGCAAGTCTGCCCCCACCAATCCCAAGCCAGCCCCCGAAGCCCCGATCGCACCGGAACCGATTACCCTGGCTCCGGCCACCGTGGAGGGCGATCGTCTCCTAGAAGCCCTCAGCCAGCGGGACACGGAACAGCTCTTGGCCAAGGCCAGCGCCGCTCGCACCCAACCCAATCAACGGTTCAAAATCCTGATGGTGGATGATGAGCCGGTGAATCTTCAGGTGCTGGAAAATTTCCTGTCCCAGGAGGAGTATGAAATCGTGACCGCCGACAACGGCCCCGCTGCCCTGGCTGTGTTGGAGCAAGGGTTTCAGCCCGATGTGGTGTTGGTGGATGTGATGATGCCGAAAATGACCGGCTATGAGCTGACCCAGCAGTTGCGATCGCGCTACCCTGCCCACAAGCTGCCGATTTTGATGCTTACGGCCAAAAACCAGGTGGAAGACTTGGTGCAAGGTCTCGACTCCGGAGCCAATGACTACCTCACGAAACCCGTTTCCAAGAAGGAATTGCTGGCTCGTCTGAAAACCCATCTGCAACTGTCCCACATCAATATTGCCTATGGGCGGTTTGTGCCCCACGAGTTCCTGCGTTTGCTGAATAAACAGAGCATTTTGGAGGTGGAACTGGGCGACCAAGTGGAACGGCAGATGTCGGTTTTGTTTTCCGACATTCGATCGTTCACCACGATCACGGAAAACCTGTTACCGGCCGAGAGCTTCCGGTTCATTAACCGCTATTTGGCCCATATGGAACCGGCGATTCAGCAAAATGGCGGCTTCATTGACAAATTTATTGGCGATGCGGTGATGGCGCTGTTTCCGGAATCGGCCGATGACGCGGTGGCCTCCGCGATCGAAATGCGGCGAAATTTGGAAGTCTTTAACCGCGAACGACAACAGGCGGGCGAAGTGCCGATCGAAATTGGCATTGGCATCAACACTGGCCAAATGCGATTGGGAACGGTGGGCGGCAAAAACCGGATGGATGGAACTGCCATCAGTGACGCGGTTAACTTGGCGGCCCGGTTGGAAACCCTGACCAAGCGCTACCAAAGCAGCATCCTGATTTCCCACCACACGATCGCCCAGATGGAGGATCCAACGCGCTATCACCTGCGGTTTATCGATCGGTTACAGGTGACAGGCAAATCTCGGCCCGTGGCGGTGTTTGAGGCGATCGATGGCGATCCGTCCCCCATCCGCGACCAAAAACTTTCCACCATGGCCCATTTTGAGGAGGGCACTTGGCTCTATCACCGTCAAGAGTTCAAGTCGGCGGCCGTTTGTTTTGAGGAATGTTTGCGGCAATTCCCGGGCGATCGGGTGGCTCAAATCTATTTAGAGCGATCGGTTCATGCGGCCCTGCCCACTACAGATTAGGGAATCGCTCGATCGAGAATCATTAGACCTCTTGCATTAATCAAAACCCTCACCCTAAATCCCTCTCCCAAGTCGGGAGAGGGACTTGGCAACCAACAACGAAATCGCCGTTATTCCCGATTTCTGGCTCCCCTTCGCCCTCCTTGGGAGAAGGGGTTGGGGGATGAGGGCTATTAACTGATTCGCGCAAGAGGTCTATTCGCTCGATCGAGCGATTGCCCCGATCGTCGTGCCGGGAAGCTGAGCGGCCTGTCGGCAGCTCCTGGAATCAAGCGAAAACGGTTGATTGTTCACGCCCCGATCGTCGTAACGAGGGGCTGAAGCCCCTTGCCCCTCACGATTTTGTCACGGTGGAATCAGGGTTGCGGGCGATTTGACAGCGGGCCCTAGCGTGCGCCGCGATAGATTCGCTCTGACTGCTCCGGCGGCAACCAGGCACAGGCTTGGGCTTGGCGCTGGGGCAAGGTCAGGGTCGGCGTGGGCCGATTCCAGGCACTTTCCGGCTCCACATATTCCTGGGTTTGGGGGTCGTAGGCATAAATTCGCCCTGTTTCAATTTCATAAACCCAAGCATGGAGTCGCAAGCTGCCCTGGTTCAGCTTGGCTCGCACACAGGGATAGGTGCGCAGGTTGTCAATTTGGGTGAGCACGTTTTCGGCCACCGCAATTTCCAGCAAATCTTCACCACTACAGGGGCTGTAGTTTTGCAAAACCACCTGGCGCGTTGCTTCCGCATGTTCCAGCCAGCGGCTGACCAAGGGCATTTTGTCTTCCAGCTCTTTGATCTTCAGCAGGCCTTTCATGGCTCCGCAGTGGGAATGGCCGCAAACCACAATTTCACTCACCCCCAAGGCTTCGATCGCATACTCGATCGTCGCTCCTTCACCGCCGTTGGCCGCGCCATAGGGGGGAATGATGTTACCGGCATTGCGGATCACGAAAATTTCGCCAGGATCCGATTGGGTAATCAGTTCCGGGTCAACGCGGGAGTCAGAACAGGAGATGAAGAGAACGCGCGGTTTTTGCCCATGGGCCAGCTCTTCAAACAGCTTTTGATGGGAAGCGAAGTAATCTTGCTGAAACTGCCGCAAGCCTTTAATCAATTTGTGCATGGCGTTCTGTGCATGGCCTGGTTACCCGTGGCCTGGTCGTTGCCCGTCTGGCTGGTGAGTTGGTGAATATCTTACGGCCTTAGGGGCGCTGGTCGTCGGTGGTGGCGGGTGCTTCGCGCCGGTTGGTGCTGCGGGCCCGATCGGGCGACTCCGCCGGACGATTGGCGGGCGCAGCGCTGCTGCTGGACGGTTTGCGATCGGCCGGTGAGGCCTTGGGCGTGGGGGAAGGGCGATCGCTTGGAGTTGCCACGCTCCGGTTGTCGGAATCGGTCAATCGCTGGGCCCCGGCCCGGTTTTCTTCGGCGGGTCGCGGTGTGACGGTTAACCCCGCCGCTCCCGATCGCGACAGTTGCAAGAAAGAATCGAGGGCCGCACGCCAAACCAAATAGCCCCGATCGCTCAGGTGCAGGCCGTCAGTAGTGAGGTCTGGGTGCAGATTGCCCTGCGGATCGGTGAACATCGGAAACAAATCCAAGAAGCCCACCCGTTCATCCCGGGCCACCTGGTTCAACCGGCGGTTAATGCGCTTGATTCGATCGAGTGTGGCCTGGCGCAAGCGGGCCCGGCCTTCCCAAGTGGAGCTAGCCCCGCGATGGGGAAACAGGCTTTGCAACACAATCCGCGAATTGGGGTGGGCCCGGCGCAATTCTTGGGTGATGGCCCGGTGATTTTCCACGATCGTGTCATCACTGACCCCTTGCATCAGGTCATTAATCCCGATCGCCACAAAAATCACCTCTGGTTGCAGACGCGCCAACCCATCCAAGCGCTGCAACAACAACCGGGTCGTATCCCCAGAGATGCCCTGATTTAGCCAAGTGGTTCCCGCCGGCAACAGACGGGACGGAAAGGCCAGGGTTAAGGAATCGCCCACCAACACCGCCAACCGGGCGGGCCGTCGCAGGGCCATCGCATTGGCCTCCTGCCGCCGCCGAGCCACCCATCCTTCATAACTGGTGGCCGCGACGGGCGATCGCTTCGGAGTGGTCACCGTTGCTGCCACGGCCCTGGTGGGCGATCGCTCCAAAGACTCTTGGGTTTGCTGAATCTGGTCAATCGCTTGGGCAATGGCCTTGGCCGCCGCACGGTCTAGGCCCGTGACGACCACCAAAAAGGCCACTGCTAACAATCCATTGCCCCATAGAGACCATTTGACCCACCAAGGAGCGCGGGGCTTAGACGGTGAGAAGCCACTCGATCGGCGTGACCAGCCAATCGAGCGGCCAAAAATTCCTGTTCGTCGAGCACGCGATCGAGAAAACACGATTTGCCCTGAAACGTTGTGGTGACCCTGCCTTGGTGCAAGCCAACCGGCCCTAACTGGCTCCGTTGACCTTGCATCCATCGCCAAAAGACCAATTCACTAAGAACTCTAGCGAACTTTGGCCGCAAAAAAAACATCCCTAAACACAAAAGAGGGCGATCGCCCCCTCCTGTGTCATTGAATACCTGTGGTAATCAGTCGCATCCGAACTCGGCTAACAGCTAAGGTCGTTGAAACGATAGAAAAGCATCGTTACCCGACCCAGCCTGAACGCCAAGGTTTTCCCTTAGGATGCAGCTTGATCCGAAACATCCATTACCGCCGTACCCGTAGGGCCGATCGAGGTGTTGTCCTTCACAAAGCCACTGTAGGCTTCCATTCCGTGCTCGCCGATATCGAGACCCAGCGCCTCTTCCTCCGGTGAAACGCGAATGCCACCAAAGGCACTCAGGGCATACCAGAAGATGGTGGACAGCAGCACCGTCACCCCACCAACAATGGCAACACCCAAGAACTGGATACCCAACTGGGTCAAACCACCACCATAGAACAGGCCCAAACCAGCCGCATCCGTTCCCGTTGCATCCTTACCAACGCTGAACAGACCAACCGCCAGCGTGCCCCAAACACCGCAGACCAAGTGCACCGAAGTAGCACCCACCGGGTCATCGACCTTCAGCACCGAGTCAAAGAAGCCCACCGACAGCACCACCAGAATCCCGGCAATGCCACCAATCAACACAGAACCGGTGTAGTCAACCACGTTGCAGCTTGCGGTAATCCCCACCAGACCAGCCAGAATGCCGTTGATCACCATCGACAGATCCGGCTTGCCCGACAGCCACCAGGACGTTACCGTCGCGGTTACGCCACCCGCTGCGGCGGCCAAGTTGGTGGTCACGGCAATGTAAGGCACTGCTGCATTCACCGCCAGGGTCGAAGCCCCGTTAAATCCAAACCAGCAAACCCACAGAATCAAGCAGCCCAACGTGGCAATGCTCATATTGTGGCCAGGGATGGCGCGGGGTTGGCCGTTGTCATATTTACCCATCCGGGGCCCCAGAATCGAAGCACCCATCAGCGCTGCCCAACCACCGACGGAGTGTACCGCTGTTGAGCCAGCGAAGTCGCGGAAGCCCATGTTGAACAGCCAACCGCCCGTGCCGCTCCAAATCCAACGGCCCGTGATGGCGTAGGACACCCCAACCAGCAGCAAGCTAAAGATCAAGAAGTCCACAAACTTGATCCGCTCAGCCACCGCACCGGACACGATCGTGGCGGCGGTGCCCGCAAAGGCAACTTGGAAGAGGAAGTGCAGGGAGACCGGCAGCCCCGTTGCTTCAATGCCGTAGGTTTCGGGCGTTCCTGACAGGAAGAAGCCCGTCGTGCCAATCACGTTATTGCCTTGGGCAAACATGAAGCCATAGCCCAAAGCCCAGAATGCCAAGGTGGCCAGGGCAAATACAATCAGGTTCTTGGTCAGAACGTTAACGGCGTTCTTCTGACGACAGAAGCCCGTTTCCAACATGCAGAAGCCCGCGTTCATGAAGATCACGAGGATGGCTCCCACGAGAACCCAGGTCATGTTCAGCAGGCCCTGAACGTCTTCGGGCTTGATGGGTTCGGCGGCATGGGCAGCCAGGTTCCAGGTGGCCACAATCACGGCGGCCAAAGGAATGCAAGCTAACCAACCGAGGGAGGTGCGGCGACCGAATACGTCGTGAAAGAACGATCGCCCGGCACGCAGGATCTGGTCAATGGATCGATCGGTGCCCTCGTTAAGGGAGCGCGAATGCCCCTTACGGCGACCCGAGAACTTGAGCCTAGCCATAGACTAACGGTTCCTATAGGGGTTGATGTTGATATGGATGGTTCAGAGACAGGGCGGTTGCTGACTGGTTAAAACTAAGACCATCACTCCTTCACTAACAATTGCTGCGATTCGCTCGCGAATGCGGCAATCAGGAAGCTTCCTGCTCCATCGCGGCGAAGTTGGCTTCATTTGCTCCACAGGCTGACACGATCGGACTGGCCGCCTTTTGTAGATGCATCGCCTTTGGGAGTGGTTTGCCCCAGGGTTTGACAGGGACTCAATGAGAGCTAGACTGCAATCCAAGACAGTCTCTTGGCGCAGCAATTGTCGATCGACGTGGACTTGCTTTAAACACAGGCAATTGCATCAATTTTGTCGAGTATCGTTCTGTATCTAGCGATACTGATCGTTCTGGGCTGTGGGTAGATTCACCGGGACAAAAAGCTGAAGATGGGTGATGCGATCGGGCAGGACTGGCCATATCGTTGGCGGCCGTTGGGGGTGCAAGCCCCGTCCTGTCAGGAGCGACCCTGAGCCGAGGTGTAAAATCAGCATGGTTACGATCGCAGCCCAAACAAAATCCCGATCGCCTAGTCATTTCGCCATGTCGCTGGTTGGCCCTGTCCTTGATTGGCCAAGTTGCTGGGGCTGAAGTCCAAGGGTGTGAATTAGTTTTGAATGGCTCTGTGAAATTGCTAGAACTGCTGAATTGCTGAGCTGGTGTTGAAATCTCTGCCCCAGTCCTACGGGGGATTTTGAGGACGATTGAAATGTGGATTGTTCATATCCCCCAGACAGCAGCATTGAAGTCCGTGATGAGGCTCCCCCATGGAAGTTAGCGAATTGCTCGAACGCTACGCAGCCGGAGAGCGAGATTTTGACCGCGTTGATTTGTCATCGGCGGATCTCAGTGGGGCCCTATTGCCCGGTATTTCGCTCCAGGGGGCGGATTTATCAGGGGCCAAGTTGTCCGGCTCCAATTTGGAAGAGGGAAACCTGCGGGAAGCGCGTTTACTGAGCGTGGAGGCGAATCATGTGCAATGGCGTGGGATTAATCTCCGCGAGGTGAAGTTGCGGGATGCGTCGTTGCGGGGAGCCAATTTGGTGAATGCGAACTGCATTGGGGCGGACTTGAGCGGCGTGGATTTGGGCGATCAGGCGAATTTGTCCGGTTGCTCGATGCGGGCCACCAAGTTGGTCGGGGCGAATTTGCGGGAAGCGGTGTTGATCGAGTCCAATCTCAGTGAAGCGGATTTGCATCAGGCCAACTTGGAAGGGGCCAACATGCGAGAGGCCACGTTGCACCACGCCAAGCTCACGGAAGCCAATTTGACCAAGGCGAACCTCACGCGGGCCAATTTGACCAAGGCCAATTTTTCAGATTCGGTGTTGGTGGGGGCGATGTTGCTGGAGGTTTATGCCAGTAGCACGGTGTTTTTGGCGGCGGACTTGTCCAGTTGTGACCTGCGGCGAGCCAAGGCGATCGGGGCGGATTTCACGGCGGCCAAACTGCTGAAGGGAAATTTGCGGGAAACCAATCTCAGTTGGTCAACGTTGCGCCAAGCGGATTTGAGCGATGCCAATTTGTTTCAGGCTCGCTTGCAATGGACGAATTTCAGCAGTGCTGTGCTGCGGGGGGCGGTGTTGATTGATGCGGATTTGTCCCAGGCCAACACCCGGGCGGTGGTTTGGACGGGGGCGATCGGCCCGGATGGCCAAGCCCATTACTAACAAGCCGTGGATTAACCCATGCAGCCGATCGATCAGGGGAATTGGCCCGCCAGTGCTGGGCTGCGCCGGTTGTTTAGCCTCCCGTCCCTGAACTCCAGAGCCTAAAGGCCCGGGGGCTTTTGCTCATGTGCTCAGTGGGTGCTGCGTTTAACGATAGGGAGCCAACAGGGGGGCGAGCCGATCGAGCGTGGCGGTGGGCACTTTGTCGAGGGGGGTGAGCAGCGCACCGGCCAGGGCCTGATGGGCGATCGACTCGGGCGGTTGGGCCCCTAAGCGGCGGACTGTTTCCCGGATGATCGATCGGGCGTTGTCGGCATTGCGATGCAAGTTCCCAATCACCATCTCAGTGGTTACGCTGTCGTGACCGGGGTGCCAACAGTCATAGTCGGTGACCAGGGCGATCGTGCAGTAGGCAATTTCCGCTTCTCGGGCCAGCTTGGCTTCCGGTAAGTTGGTCATGCCAATGACGGTGGCTCCCCAACTTTGATAGAGCTGGGATTCGGCCCGCGTGGAGAAAGCCGGCCCTTCCATGCAGAGATAGGTTCCGCCGCGATGCAACGTCACCTCCGACAGGGCCAGGGAGTCGATCGCCTCAGCCACCAAGCCCGACAAGGCTGCACAAATGGGATCACCAAAGGCAATATGGGCCACTAAGCCATCGCCAAAAAAGGTGGAAACCCGGTTACGGGTGCGATCGATGAACTGATCCGGCAACACGATATCCAGAGGCTTAGCCGCCATTTGCAACGATCCCACCGCCGACACGGACAGGAGATAGCGCACGCCCAAGGTTTTGAGGGCCCAGATGTTGGCGCGGTAGGGCACTTCCGTGGGCAGCAGGTGATGGTGGCGGCCATGGCGGGCCAGAAAGGCCACGGGCACACCGTCCAAGGTTCCGGTGATGATTGCGTCGGAGGTGGGGCCAAAGGGGGTTTCAATCCGCTGTTCTTGGGGATTTTGCAGTGCCTCCATCCGATAGAGACCACTGCCGCCCAGAATGCCAATGGTGATTGTGTCGCCCGTTGAGTCCGTCATTGTTGAGAGGTGCTCCATAAACCAGTAGGGTCGATCGCCCGAATTGGGCTGGCCATTTCAGCCTAAGCCGCCTGTCGCTGACTCATGCTCAAGATTCCGTAGTAATAGTCCTTCAGTTGGCGGGTGGCGGCGGCCCAGCCCCAGCGTTCGGCCTCAGCTCGGGCAGCCGATCGCAGGTTGGCCCGTTGACTCGGATCGGCGAACAGGCGTTGGGTCGCCGTGATTGCGCCCTGGTCGTCGGTGGGGTCAAACAGGAAGCCGTTTACGCCGTCGGTGACGATATCGGGAATACCGCCCGCGTTGGCCGCCACCACGGGACAGCCAGCCGCCATTGCTTCCAGCAACACCAACCCGAGGGTTTCCGTGCGAGAGGGGAAGATGAAGGCATCGGCGCTGGCATAGGCGGCGGCTAGCTCCAGACCGCGCAGGTAGCCGACGAAGTGGGTGTTGGTTCCCGCGAAAAATTCCTCTAGCTCGGCGCGGTAGGGGCCGTCACCGACGAGGGCGAGCCGCGCACCGGGAATCGATTCGAGCACGGGCCGGATTCGATCGACCTCCTTTTCAGCAGATAGGCGACCGATGTAGATCAACAGAGGCGCGTCCGGGTGGCCTTGGCTGAGGAAGTCGCGCATGTCGGCGGTGGCGCGATCGGGCGTGAAGCTGTCTGTATCTACGCCGCGTTGCCAAAGGGCGGTGCGCTCGATGCCATGGTCGCTCAGTTGCTGCACCATGGCGGTGGAAGTACAAAGGTTAATTTCTGCGAGGTTGTGGGCGGTTTTTAGCAATTCCCAAAGCAAACCTTCTAGCATTCCCAATCCGTAATGTTGTAGGTATTGGGGAAGGTGCGTGTGATAGGAAGCGACGAGGGGCAATTGACGAGTTTTGGCGTAATAAATACCGCCCAAACCGACGACGGCCGGGTTAACCACGTGAATTAAATCGGGGCGAAAATGATCCAATTCGCGACCAATTGCCGGGCGTGGTAGGGCGATTTTCAGCTCAGGATATTGCGGCAGCGGAAACCCCGAAACCCCGAAAACTTTTGAGCCGTTGTAGTCCTTTAACCCCAAATCGGGCGTGACAATCAGCACCTCATCGCCCATTTTTTGCAGGTGATCGATCGTGTGGCGCAGACGGGTCACGATCCCATCGATTTTGGGCAAAAAGGTTTCGGTAAACAGCGCAATTCGCATAGGTTCCGTGCGGGGCAACAGGGACAAAAGGAGCAAGAGGCTAGCGGCGCAAGACGGGCGATCGCCCGATGTAGATTAAGGCTCGGTTAATGCCAAGCCTAGACTAGGCGATGGTTTCAGCCTATTCCCGCCGATATTTGCCTCAGGATACCGCTTGGGGGGGATCGATCGGCCCCGGCGGCATTATTCGCGCCCCGCCAAACGTGCCAACCGATGGCTATACCAAGTGGCCCCAATGATCAGCAGCCCGATCGCCCCCAGGGTCAAACTCAGGGGCAAAAACTGACCCCGACTAATGGCATCGGTGCCGGAACTGCCCAATTGCACAAATAAAAATACGCCGGGGCCCGTGCCCGCCACGGTGGCAATTAAATAATCTCGAAAGCGCACGGAGGTTAAACCCGCCGTGTAGTTGGCTAAACCGTAGGGCAAAATTGGCAGCAAACGCACGGCAAACATATAAGCAAAGCCGTGGCGACGAATTTCTTGATCCATTTCTTGCCAGCGATCGGCGAGGCGGCGCTCAAAGGCGGGTCGAGCCAGCCAACGACTGAGATAAAAGGAGGCGATCGCGGCCAAAATAGCGGCTAAACTTGTCCAAATTGTGCCCCAAATTGAGCCGAATAATGCGCCACCCAAAAGGTTTAAAGCCGTTGAGGGTAGCATCAGCATGGTGACGGCAAGATAGACCACCATATAAACCAATGGTGCAAGCCAACCCGTGCCCCCAATTTGCGTGCGTAGCCGTTCCACATCAATCATTCCCAAGCTGTAAAACATTGCCCCGATCGCCCCGAGGCAGAAGAACAGTAGCAGCACAATCCAACGTTTTTTAGGGGGCTTCATGGGGTGCTTGGGGGGAGCGGCTGGGTGATCTAGGAATTGGGGAGTTCGGCACGATCGCGATCGGTCACCCGCCAACTGAGTTTGGTATTTAGCCAAAAGTTCCAGAAGGTGACTAAGCCGATCGCGATTAGGTTCGCTAAATAACGATATTGACCCGCAAAAATCACATTAAACAAGAGATTCAAAATCAGGACGTTCAGAATCAGCCCCATTAAGCAAATCAAGTTGAATTTTAAAAAGCGTTCGAGGCGGCGACGAAAGCCGGTTTGGCGTTGGGATAAGTCCCGAAATGTCCAGCGATCGTTCCACCAAAAATTATTCAAAATTGCCACTTCCGCCGCGATGATTTTGCTGCGGGTGAGACCCCAAGCCAAGGTGCTGGGATCGCTGAGGGCGTAGAGCACCGCCATATCTACGATTACTCCACTGAAGCCGACAATGCCAAACCGGATGAAACGCTGGACCGGGAAGCGATCGAGCCGCAGCCGCAACAGATGGGCGAAATAGTCGATCGCATGATACCAAGTCACTTTGGTTTCGCCCGATTGCCGTTCGCGAAACTCGTAGGGGAGGGTTTTGACGCGCCCAAAGTCGCCTTTTGCTAATACTTCAATTAGGATTTTGTAGCCCAAGGGATTGAGGATTTTTTGGGCGATCGCGCTGCGTTTCAACACAAAATAGCCGCTCAGGGGATCGGACACACGCCCCACCACATCGGGCAATAGGGTCAACCCCAAAATCTGCGCGCCCCGAGAGGTGAGCCGCCGCCACAGGCTCCAATCGCTGATGCCGCCGCCGGGATCATTGCGACTGGCGGCCACCAAATCAGCTCCAGCCAAAATTTGCGCCACCATCTCTGGCAACAGTTGCTCATCATGCTGGCCGTCGCCATCAATTACGCCCAAAATCTCGCCCTTAGCCACCTGCCAACCGCGAATTACGGCGGTGGCTAATCCCCGTTCATAGTGACGACAAAGCACCCGCAATTGGGGAAATTCAGCGGTTAATTCCTGGGCAATTTTCCAGGTGCGATCGGTGCTGTTGTCATCCACCACAATAATTTCGTAATCGTGGGGCAGCACAGGATCTAAAACCGCCACCAGCGATCGCACCAAGGCTTCAATATTTTCGGCTTCTTCGTAGGTGGGAATCACCAAGGAAAACCGCAGCGATCGCGCCATGACTGTCAGCTTGCCGCCCCGAGGCGAGAGGTCAGAAAACTGGGCGATCGCCTGATCCAAATTCAGGGGTTGCTGAAGATGATCCGCATGGCGAATTTCGATCTGAAACTCCGCCGTGGTTGGTTCCCCCCAGGTGGATTGATGTAACAGTAAATCCGGTAGCGGATCGATGCACAATTCACCCGTGGGAACTGCTTCCATGGATCGCAAAGTGGGTCGCACAGTCGGCGTAAAACCCGTCATTAGGACTCAGCAACCTTGGCTACAAGCCGAGGCTGAAAATCGAGAGTTTTCACCAAGAATGCCAACTTATCGCTAGCTTCTTCCACGATCTTGGTAGTGGGTTTCCCGGCTCCATGACCCGCTTTCGTTTCAATCCGAATCAAGGTTGGCGCATCGCCGCCTTGAGCCGCTTGCAGGGCCGCCGTGAACTTGAAACTATGGGCTGGCACCACGCGATCGTCCCGATCGGCCGTGGTAACCAAAGTGGCAGGATAGGCCGTGCCCGATCGCAAATTATGCAGCGGTGAATAGGCGTAAAGAGCCTGAAATTCTGCTTCGTTTTCCGGCGATCCATAGTCAGAACACCAAGCCCAACCGATCGTAAATTGTGGGAAGCGCAGCATATCCATCACCCCCACCGCTGGCAGGGCTGCCCCAAACAAATCGGGGCGCTGAATCAAGCAAGCACCTACTAACAAACCGCCATTACTGCCACCGGAAATCGCCAGCCGTTGGGGTTTAGTGTATTGATTCGCAATCAACCATTCAGCAGCAGCAATAAAGTCATCAAACACATTTTGCTTTTGCAGTTTTGTGCCCGCTTCATGCCAAGCTTCGCCATATTCGCCACCACCCCGCAGATTGGCCACGGCGTAGATGCCGCCCATTTCCATCCACACCAAATTGGAGACGGAAAACACGGGAGTTAAGGATACATTGAACCCGCCATAGCCATACAGAATGGTGGGGTGATCGCCAGTCAGCTCTAAGCCTTTTTTGTGGCTAATAAATAGCGGAATTTTTGTGCCATCTTTGCTGTGATAAAAAACCTGGCGCGTTTCGTAATCTTCCGGGTTAAACGCTACCGTTGGCTCACGGAAAAGCTGACTGGTTTGGCTGGCAAAGTCGTAGCGATAAATGCGCGTGGGGGTGGTGTAGCTGGTGAAGCTGTAGAAGGTTTCCCGATCGCCCCGTTTGCCCTGGAATCCCCCGATCGAACCGAGGCCCGGCAACTCGATTTCAAACTGGAATTGCCCCTGCAAATTAAAGAACTGCACCGCCGATCGCGCGTCCTGCAAATATTCCACCACAAACCCATCATTCAGGGTGGACACCGCATCTAGCTTGTAGGTGGCTTCGGGAATTACTTCTTGGATTGTCGATTGCCAATCGGTGCTGGTCGCGTCGAGGTCGATCGCCACCACCCGGCCCATGGGCGCTTGCCAGTTAGTTTCAAACCAGCCGATCGCCCCGTCATTATCAATAAAACCAAAGCTGCCGACCCAATCGCCCACCAGTTCCCGCACAGGGGAATCCGGTTGCCGCAGATCTTTCACAAACAATAAATTCTTAGATTCAGTTCCCTTCCAAACGGCAATCAACAGATAAGAACCGTCATCGCTGACCGTGCCGCCAAATCCCCATTCTGGCTGATCAGGTCGCTCATAGATCAGTCGATCGGCAGCTTGCTCAGTGCCCAGTTCATGATAGTAAAGCTTCTGGAAATAGTTGGTTTCTTGGAACTGGTTTTCGGCGTTGGGTTCATCATAGCGACTATAGAAAAAGCCGCGATTGTCCGGTGTCCAAGAAGCTCTCGAAAACTTCACCCAATCCAGGCGATCGGGCAGATCTTCCCCGGTTGCCACTGATCGCACGCGCCAGGTTTGCCAATCGGAACCTGCCGCGGACAAGCCATAGGCCATCAGCGAGCCATCTTGGGTGAAAGCAATCCCCGACAGAGCCACCGTGCCATCATCCGACAGCCGATTTGGGTCGAGCAAAACGCGCGGTTCCCCATCCAGGCGATCGAGCGTATAGAGAACACTTTGATTTTGTAGACCGTCGTTTTTGTAATAGAAATAGCGATCGCCCCGCTTCCAGGGCACGCTCAATTTTTCATAGTCCCAAAGTTGCAGCATCCGGTCATAAATGGGCGATCGCGCCGGAATTTGCGCCAAATAATCAAAGGTCAATTGATTTTGGGCGGCAATCCAATCGGCCGTTTCGGTCGCGTTGGCATCTTCTAACCAGCGGTAGGGATCCGGCACGGAAACGCCGTGGTAGATGTCCACTTGGTCAACGGTGCGGCTGGTGGGATAGGCAAGACGATCGGCCATGGGATGCTGCAAAAAATTCATGTCCGGGGTCTATTGTACGGGCGCGGGCCCGACTGTAGCGCTATTCTGAGGAAGCTTTGGGGCCCCCTTGCCAAACATCAACCGATTTTTTGCCCCTTTTAGACGCTGCATCCACGTTGATCGCCCCTATGAAAATCGCCACTTGGAACGTTAATTCTGTTCGATCGCGCCTCGATCATGTCACCGGTTGGTTGCAGGAAAATCCCGTGGATTTTCTTTGTTTACAAGAAACCAAGGTGATTGATAGCGACTTTCCCCGATCGGCTTTTACGGATTTGGGCTATCACCTGGAAATTTCGGGACAAAAGAGCTACAACGGCGTGGCGATCGCCAGTCGGCAACCGGTGGATCACTGCGCGATCGGGTTTGGCGCGGTTTTGGATGCGAAATTGGTCGGCGATTTAGACGATCAGAAACGGGTGATCATGGTTCGATCTGGCGACTTGGTTTTAGTCGATCTCTACGTGCCCAATGGTTCCGAAATTGGCAGTGAAAAGTATGTCTACAAACTGCGTTGGTTGGCACTACTCAAAACCTATTTGACGGAATTATTAGCCCAGTATCCCCAGGTTTGTGTTTGCGGTGATTTTAATATTGCCTACGAAGATCGCGATATTCATAATCCCAAGAACCGCGAAACCCACATTATGTCTTCCGATGATGAGCGGGCAGCCCTGAAGGCTAGCGTTTTTGACTTGGGATTTCAGGATGCCTTTCGGTTGTTTTGTGATGAGGGCGATCGCTTCAGTTGGTGGGACTATCGATCGGGTGGTTTCCAACGCAATCGCGGCTGGCGCATTGACCATTTATATTTATCACCAGCCTTGATTCCCGCTGCCCGCAGTTGCGAGATTGATATTGAGCCGCGCAAACTCGAAAAGCCCAGCGACCATACCCCCGTGGTGTTGGATCTAGCGATCGATTAACCGATCCTTGGGACGATCGTGCTGTGCGGTCATGCTAACCGATCGTCCAACCGTCCCCCATTGCCCAGAGAACCGCCAAGCCCGGACTCAACCGGCCGTCAGCGTTGCGCGTTAGTATTTTGGAAGTATGACTGCTGTTTGCGCAGCAGCGCCCTGAATTTTCTGAATCTGCCGATGACTCCCAAGATCGAGGCCGTTCAAGCGCCCTACTACGGCGATACCGCGTACCGGACTCCCCCGCCAGACCTTCCCTCCCTGTTGCTCAAGGAGCGGATCGTTTACTTGGGAATGCCCCTCGTACCTGCCGTCACCGAGCTGATTATTGCCGAGCTGTTGTATTTGCAATACGACGATCCCGAAAAGCCAATTCGGATCTATATCAACTCCTTCGGTAATCTCGGGTTCGAGACGGATGCCTTTGCCATCTGCGACACGATGCGCTACATCAAGCCGCCGGTTCATACGATTTGCCTGGGCTTGGCGGCGGGCACATCGGCCATGTTGTTGGCAGCAGGCACGAAGGGCTGTCGGGCCAGTTTGCCCAACTCCAAGATTGTGCTGCAACAACCCCAAGGCGGCGCACGCGGTCAGGCCACGGACATTCAAATCCAGGCGGAAGAGGTGCTGCGCAACAAGCGGGTGATGCTGGATATTTTGTCGGAATGCACCGGGCAAACCACTGACAAGCTCACCAAAGACATGAATCGCCGGTTCTATATGACTCCGGCCGAAGCGAAGGAATACGGGATCATTGACACGATCCTAGAATCATCGGAGGGGCTGCCTAAGCCGGTGGTGAATTCGGTGGGGTTGGGCTAGGTTGCCCGATCGCCCTGATGACGCTCCCAATCCATCCAACCACCCACTAGTCAGCCATTTGAAGAAGGAGTCTCGATCCTATGCCGATTGGCATTCCCCAAGTTCCCTATCGTCTGCCGGGTAGCCAATACACCCAGTGGATCAGCATCTATAACCGCCTGTACCAGGAGCGGATCATCTTCTTGGGCAAAGAGGTGGACGACGAAATCGCCAACGAAATTGTGGCGGTGATGCTCTACCTCGACTCGGAAGACAACAGCAAGGACATCGTGCTGTACATCAACTCGCCGGGCGGT
>NZ_LIRO01000081.1:0-309 GCF_002742025.1 Limnothrix sp. PR1529 | reverse complement strand
CGCCCGGATCATGATTCACCAGCCGAGTATGGGCGGGTTCCGCGGCCAAGCCACGGATATCGACATTGAGGCCAAGGAAATCCTGAAAACCCGCAGCCAGTTGGATGAAATCCTGGCGCTGCGGACGGGCCAAAGCCTGGAGAAGGTGAAGAAGGATACGGAGCGGGATTATTGGCTGTCGGCGGAGGAGTCGAAGGAGTACGGCCTGATCGATCGGGTGATTGAATCCCGCGATTAGGATTGGTCGTTGCTTCAATTGCAATACTTCAGTTGCGATAGATAACGGGCCGAAGACAAGGGGCTTAAGCC
>NZ_LIRO01000086.1:0-3097 GCF_002742025.1 Limnothrix sp. PR1529 | reverse complement strand
GATCGGTGGGCCTTCACTGCTGGGGCGATCGAGCTGCCGTGATCGACGGGTCTGTTTTAGAGCAAATTGATCGCCGCGATCGACCGCTCATCCATGGGGTCTGTCTCTATGTATCTGGACAGCACCGATAGAGACTGATGGCCGGTTAACGTCTGGATGGTGGCCAGCCCTACACCTTTTGCGGCCAATCCAGAGCAAAATCCTCGGCGGGCGGAATAGAGCGATAGGCCCAAGCCGGTTAACTTAGCTCGGATCAGCGCTCGCCTGAATGCTGCATCCATGGTGCGACGGTGAATTTCTCGATCGGGCGATCGGCGCGATGGGAACATGAGCAGCCCTGGGTCTGGCCGGTAGGCCAGCAAATACGGGTGTAACTTCCGCGCGATCGGCACCTCTCGGGTGCGGCCGCATTTGCGCGATCGCCCGCTGAAGACGATTGCCTTTAGGGGTTGGCCACTACTGCCATAAACGCTGGCTTGGGGCAACCGCAAGATTGCCGTGGGTCGCTCGCCTGTATACCAAGCGATCGCCCAATAAAGTCGATGTGATTTTTCAACAAACGACTCCAAAATCTTAAGAAATAATTGATCTGTTAAGGGTGTAGAACGTCCCGATCGGTTGATTTTCATGCCTCTTTTTCGCTCTGCTCAACTAATTAGGTATCTTGATAAGATCCTTTCAGTTTTCAAAGCTTCTAAGGCTTGCCTCATAAGGATCTCAGCTCTTTTTAAGATAGCCTCTTTTGTATAGTTGAGGCAATTTTTGCATTGTTTAAAAACGCATTAGATTACTGATCAGAGTTTGGCATTAAAAATGCTCTTAGACCGCACTCAGATCCCACCATCAATCGCGACTGTTGAACAGTTGGCCGTTTGGGTTGGCACTCTGCTGGATAACGTGACCGGGACAAAGCAAATCAAGGAACAGGAAAACTCGTTGCTCGTTTACGCGGCCCAATTTCAGATCTTTCGGGCGGCTGATGAAACGGTGCGTTGCATCATCAGGCAGTCGATCGAGCTGGATCCGCTCTATGTGGCCGATCAAACCAAGAAATCTTGGATGTTTGCCCGGCCGCTAACCACGGCCGAGATCCCGTTGGGATTTCGGCTTGATTAACGATCGCTAATCTGTCAGGCGATCGCCATGCCCGAAATACCCCTACCCGGCTCCATCTTCCCTACTGCCAATAGCGTCGCTGGCCAGCCCAGCAACGAAGATTTGCAGCGACAGATCGATGATGCATGGGCGCGGGGGCGGCCGTGGGAGGCTCCGTCGCTGGCTCCAGCGCTTAAGCCGATCGTCCCTGCGTTGCCCCCGGCGCTATCGGGGGGCCCGATTAATCCAGTCGGGGGCGACCCATCATCGGCCACAAGCGGCCGCCATCCAGGCGATCGGTTACCGGCCCCAACCGGTGGATCACCGGGTGATGATCCGGGTACAGGGCCGGGCGATGGGCCCGATGAGTTCACCATTCCTTACCAAAAATCCAAGATTAAGTTCACTTTTTGGACGGCTGAGGCAATCTACGACCCAAAATCGCAGCTTTACGACTTTGGGGGCTGGGTTTTTTACTCCAGCACCATCACCGATCTGCCAGCCGGGCCCTATCGCTTCCGAATCTTGCCCATGGAGCCGGAATATGCCGGCCGTTACCGATCGCCCCCGAGTGGGGCGAAACGGCTTTACGAAGCCGTGCCAGCGGATCCCGAAGCCCGAACCATCCGGCTTGGGTTTGCCTCCTGGGGCTGCATTGCGGCGATCGAGATCGTCTCCAGCGAGGATCCCGATAGCACCCCGGTTCCTGATTTTCCTGATTTCCCTGGCGGTGGGGGCCTCGATATCAATAACCCGCCGATCCGTAAGCCACCCGATCGGGGCTGGCCTCCGCTTGCTGTTCCTCCCGGTTCTACCGGTCGTTTTCCAGGGGGTGGATCCGTGTCTCAGTGTCGTTTTGAGAAGGCTAATCTCGACAAAATCCTAAAAAATCAGGATGACATCCTGAAGCGCCTTGGGCCTGAAATCAAAAGCAAGAGGGGCGGTGAATACGGGCTGTCTGGTGCAGTTCAAAACGTTCAGAAGATGCAATGGCTCAACCAAACATTAAACGTTTTGAGCGTGTTTTTCAGCTTGCATAACGCTTTGATGTTATCTCGTAATCTGACTGAATCGGTAACGGGATTGTTAGACGTTGGCTTGCAAGCATTTATGCGAGTTTTTCGGCTATCAGATCCCGATGAAGATGCTCAAATTGATGTAGCTGACCTGATTAGCAAAGGTTGGCAAGCTTTGATGATTGATGTGTTCGGAAAAGAGCAATGGATTTTGATTCAAGCCAAAATCGATGCTGCTAATCGCATTTTGCAAAGTGCCAGCAACGTTTATTTCAATGTTCAATCAATTTTTGATGGGACTAGAGGGCTGATTGAAATTGCGACTAATAATGTTAGTCGCATTGGCAATGCTTTAAAGAAATCAAGAATTGTTGGTGAGAATGATTATAAATGGATGCCAACGGGTATCAATGCAAACTCAGGTAGGATTCAAAAGTTGTATGACACAATTAATAACGCAACTGAATTGACAGACGTGCTAACAGGGATTGCGGGTGAGGTCGTTAACATTAGCGACGAATCGCGCGAGTTAGCAAAAGCTCAGGCGGAACTAACCAAGCAGCTTTCAGGTGCGCAAGAAATTTTAAATAAAGAGGATTTGCCTGAAGGCGAGATCCGACCGGTTGGTTCCGGTTTCAATCCAGAAAACGTGCCACAGACTCTAATTGCTGAATCGGCTAAGAAAGCCAGTGAAGCAAGCGATATCTCGGCGCTTGATCTGTTTTCAGACGATACACCTTGGGAGTTTTTAGGCGATCCACCGCCTAAGGGGTAAACCAACCATGGGTGTATCCTCTCTCGACAGCCCTGAAGGCTACAGAGTCCTAAATGATCCGATTTTGCGATCGGGTGCTCAGGCCAGACCGATCGGGGAACCGACCAAAATCCCTTTGCCCCCCATCCCCATCCCCTCGGGCGGTGGCCGCGGCGGTGATGATTTGGATCCGGCTCCGTCCAGGGCTAACGACACTCTGGATCCGGCCCCG
>NZ_LIRO01000094.1:0-6950 GCF_002742025.1 Limnothrix sp. PR1529 | reverse complement strand
GGGGCTGCTAGGCGATCGCCCGGTCGGGTTGGGGTGGATGGAGCGAGATCGGGGGGGCGATCGGGCGATTGGCTTCCTTCTCTGGGGGGTTCTCCCCTGGCTTCTCTGCCTGTGCGGCCACACCCTCTATAAGGAGCTTGCTTAGGGGGTGTGGCCGTAGCTGAAACCCTTGTGTTCTATAGCTTTCGGCTCGCGCGTTCAGGGTGCGCTTGATCGACTCGATCGACTCAGGGGCGATCGCGTAGACCCGTTGCCGATCGCCCGTGCCTAGCCGTTTCGATTGAGCCTTAAATTCTTTCGCGGCCAAGCATTGCCCAAAAATTTGCTGATTACTCATTGAGCGATGGGGGGTGAACCCGAACACGATCCGGCATTCCTCTGGCTTATCCCGCAGGCGATCTGCAAAGGTTTTTAGGGTGGAGCAATCGTCTGGGTTCCACCAGGGGTGCTCGATCGCCCATGCCAGGATATCCAGCCAGCCAAAGTAATTGCCCCCCACGGCCCTGAGTTGCCCCATTGGGAGATCTTGCGCGGGAAGCGGCTGGCCCCATTGGGTGAGGCGATCGACCTTGCCTTGATCGCGGGTCAAGGCCGAATCCACCCAAAGCAGATCCTCTAGGGCTAGAATCGCCCGCCGCCGCTTGCCTCGCTTGTCGGCCTTGACCGCCTCGATCGTCAGGCTGTTGGGGTCGATCCGGTCAAAATCACAGATTTCAAAGCGTTCTAACTTTTCGCGATCGGCAAAGCTCAGAACCCGCTTCTCTCTCAGGGTTTTGGCCGTTTCCGGGTTGATCGCCTCAGCGTTTAGAATCCCCTGGCAACGGGCCTCATTGACCCGTTGCCCAACGATCGCCCATAGCTCGATCGCATCCTCAAGTGCGGGATCTTTTGAGGACTCGAAAAGCTCTACCAGCTCCTCGATCGGCGCAACCTCTACGGCATGGCCAGCCGCTTCCAACCTCAATCGGATCTCAAGCCCAAAATCAGCCATCGCCTCGTTTTGGCTGGCCAGCGCTTCGTTCCGATAGGTGGCTAGGGAGCTGGTGCGATCGGTGTTTTCCATGATCGCCCGATCGCCCATGGCCCCCGCGATCGCATTGGTGCGCCGATCGATATCCTTCTGGATGGCCTTGACCCAGCGTCCCTGGCTTAAGGAACTTGACCGCCCAAACCACGCGGCATAGACGATCCGGGGCACGGGTTTACGGACGCGCCCCAATTGCTGCATAGCGTCCCACGGGGCGATCGATTGCCCCTCAAAAATCCCGTAGACCCGATCGAAGTAGTCCCCCTCGATCGATACCCCGCTGGTGAGCGCTGGGGAACAAATCAGCAGCCGGATCCTGTGTTCCGATAGGAATTGATCGGGGTTCTCTGCGAATGCACGGGGTAGCGGATCCGCGCTGGTGTTGCGATCGAAGCGTAGGATCTCTGAGTTTTTTAGCCCCAGCTCTAGGGCTAAGTGCTCGATCCGTTCGGCCGTGGCTTGGGTATCGGTTACCAGGAAAACCCGCCGGCCGTTTCGCAGTGTCTTGGATAGTCGAGCAATAACCGAGATTTTGGCCGCACGGGTCGATCTGGCTAGCCCGCGCTTGCTGCCAATAAACTCGACTGGCCAGCAGTTGAGCTGGTAGGTATTTTCGAGAATCCAGGGCTGTTCGTTGCGAATAGAAGCGATGAAGTCCAATTCGATCGCCGTCAGGTCAGCAGAAGCCAGGATCACCAAACCGGCATTTTTAATCAGCTCGATCGCCCGTTCCATCAAGGCCGGCCGCTTGCCATCTTTGCCGCAAGTTGCACCCAAAATCAGATGGCGCAAGCCTTGATCGGCCTCATCCATCACAAAGATGTAGGAGCCGGGGGGGTAGTCAGCGGGATTAATCGACAGGAGCGAATCCCAGCAAAGGCTTAGGCGCTTGGTTGGTTGCCCGTCTTTGCCCAGCTTTTGGCCACGGAACCGATCGGTATCGTGCAAATAATCCAGCCCCAGACGATCGGCTAGCCCACGCTGCAATGCTTCACGGTGGCCGGGGGCGATCACGTTGGGGTAGATATCCTTCAGGCAGTCCAAAACCAGCCGGATCATCTTGGTTTTCGCCGTGCCCATTTTGCTTCCCAGAACCACGGTTCCGGTGCTGGGAATCGATCGCGGGTCGATCGCCTTGGCCAAGTCCGGCACGTCCACAACCATGCTGGGTTCGTAGCTGCCCAGCGGGTTTTGGAGCTTGTGGAGGATGGCCAGCTCACGCAACGGCCGGGCGGTGGCCAGGGCTTGCTCCCATGCGGCTATCCCCTGATTGACAATCAGGTCATCAACGCCCTTATCGCGTCCCCCGGCGTTATCCCAGCGGGCGATCGTCACGGTGCAAGCCGCTTGCTCTAAAAGTCGGGCCAGCTTGTGGGTGGCTTTCCAGACGTTTTGGATCGTCTTGCGCTTCAGGTCACGGTCAAGGGCGATCGTGATGGTTCGGCCCTGGCTGGCAAACGGCTGTAGGTCTGCAATCAGATGGGGCCGGGCTAGCGGGTTTCCGATATCATCCGTTGCCCGATAGCCCCCGGTGCATCCAGTCAAACCGATCGCGATGAACCCATTTGACAGCAGCGATAGGGCTTTTTTGGCCCCTTCAGTCAGGATGATAGGCAAATCGGCCCGGCTGGCCACCCAGCCCCAGAATGAGCCGATCGCCTCGACTTCATCACGCACGGTGGCAAAATACAGCCCGTGGCGCTTGCAAATTGCCCGCAAGGTCTGACGGTTAATCGGTGGCAAATATGCCCTGCTACCAGCCCCTGTAGGGGTTTCGTATTTGTTGAATCGCCCCGGCTTTTCTGGGTTGGGCCGGGGGTTCTGGGGCTTGATTTGCCAAACCTCACCGCTTTCCTGTAGCAGGAAAGCACCCGCGCTAAAGCGATGGGGCTTGCGGGTTTGGTAGTCACGGCTTGGGGGTTTCCATCCCAACGCCTCATGGATAGGCCAGCCTTCGGCCTCATGGGTGTACGGGTTGGTTTCCAGCTCATGCCGAACTTGGACGGCGATCGCAAACAGCTCTGGGGCGATCGCACTGCCCTGGCAAAATTCATGGCGAAAGTGGGCGATCGGGTCTAATCCCGCTAATCCCCCGCTGGATTGTGGCGATTGCGCTATAATCGAGGTGGATTCACCCTGAAACCGTTGTGGTGAGCGGTTTTCAGGTATGATATATACGCAAGCCGGGTTTGTTGCTAAACTTAAAGTGTGGGTGGTCATACCCATAAACAAAATCCTTGCTCCATTGGAGCGGCATCCATTTCTCTGAAGTGAAAACGCGCGAAGTTTGGCGACTGTGTGGCGTTTTCAACTATTGAAAAATGGGTTTACATTTGAAACTACGAAAGCCCCGGAAGCCTCATGCTGCCGGGGTTTTTGCTTTCTTTCCTAGAAACTGATCGAGGGTTACTAGGAGGAACTTGGCTCCGAGAGATGTTGAGCTTTGATGATTGTTCATTGATTTGTTTTCCGAGGGTATCACTAGCTCGAAAACAGAGCAGTTGCGTTCTCTCTTGAAGAGAAATTTGAATCACGGTAGTTAATCGTATTGCCTCCCCCGATTATAGACTATTTCCCCAGGTGATCAACCCTGTTCATTTTAAAGTGGGTGCTTCTTGAAACCCGATCAGGGTATGGAGTGTGTGAAATTGCTTATTTTTCAAAGTTCGCCGAAAAGATGCTTCTAATCGAAAAGTAGATAGTATGCGAATACTATCTACTTTTCAAAAAAAATGTGTGTCTTGCGGAGTATAAATCAAATTGAGTAGTGGTAATTTTTCCATTAGAAAGCCGTCCGTGAAACTTCAAACGGTCGAGGCTATGGGCGCAATTCTCCTAGAATTTCAATCACCCGCTGCATCTCTGTTTGCAAGCCGGTGATCTGTGTTTGGAGGGGTTCAAAGGCTTGGGCGATGCCCCGATCGATCGCCTCAAGAATCGTATCGGTGCGCTCTTCCAGCTTTTGATCGAGCTGCTCAATGCGCTGTTCTACCCGATCCATGCGCTCGTTTAGGGCTGCGATCGCTTGGGTTAAATCGGCTGTGACCTGACGCAAGCTATCGATCGCGCGGGTATTGGAGGCCGTAGCCTCAATCAGCCCAGCGATGTGGGAAGCGTTCGATAAGTTGGTTTGAGCCAAGGTCATCACCGTGCCGGTGAGCTGCTGTAGCTGGCTCTCGATCGTGGTGACGCGAGCTTCGATGGTCATGGGCGATCGCTCCTAAGCCGGTTCTAGAACAGATTCAGCCATGGCAAGGTTCTGGGAAGCTCTGGGAACTTCACGCCACGTCTGTTCCTGTTGAGGCACGGGCGCAAATCGACAAGTACAGACGGCGATCGCCTCGTATTCAGTTTGAGTGGGCTTGTTACTAACAAACAAATCCACTGCTTCCACAACCCAATCGCCTGGACGCGACTGCATATCATCGCCACCATCCGCATAGTTGGTGCGATAGAGCCGTGGCCGATCGCCCGGATTAGGCAATTTCCCAGTAAACGACCATTCCTCAGACAGCAGCCAGGTAAAGCCCCCAAAGGGCAATCGCATGACCGATTCAACCCCTTCAGGCAATGGGTGATCTTGGCTGGCAACGTACTGAATCCAGATGTTTTTGGCTTCATCCATTGCGGTCATCCTCAAAACTGGTTTGCTCCCCTTCAAAGACGCAATCCCACTTGAGGATGGGGTCTTTGGTTGGTTCGATGCGTTTCAAGTTTCCAAGCTGGTATTTACGCCCCATCGCCTTACAAAGAGAGGGATGGGTGACAGCATGGCGATTTTCCAAAGGTTCTATCTCATTTTGCGGATCGGTCACAGGCGATCGCTCCTTTTGTCGTCGGTATCCAATCCCGACCATTCATCAGGGGTGATGGGCATGTATTAACCCGTGGCAAGAGCTTTCTGTTTTCCTGGGGCGTGGTTTCTATTAGGCAACCCCTTTAGATAATCGTATCGAAAGGGGGGTACTCCCCTAGCCCAGCGGAATCCCCCTGGGGCGCGTAAATTTTGCAGCCAATTTCGTTTCTGACTAGTCGGAAATGAAATCGCCCGTGTTCGATCCTTAAGGGCCGAACACGGGCCGCGCGATCATGCTGCCTTTCTATAGAGCCGATCGATGATGACCTTGACGCTGGTATGGCTCCATTGCTTACCACGTTTTGGCTTGTAGCCTTGCGCGTTCAGATACTCTGCGATCGCCCTTAATGACTTGCCTGATTTGTGGTGACGGCGGATCACATCAATCACGGCTTGCTCCCCTTCATCGGCCACCAGCTCCCCATCAACAGCCTTGGCTCCAAACTTAGGCGCACCGTAGGCATAGCCCCCTTTGCTGGCCTTAGCAGCCCGGCCGGTTTGGGTGCGTTCGTTGATGACATCGCGCTCTAGTTGAGCCACAGCAGCCATCACCGTCAGGATCATGCGGCCGGTTGGGGTGCTGGTGTCTACGTTCAGATCGAGCAACACCAGGGCCTTGTTAGCCGGTTGCAAGGTATCTTCCACCAGGGCCAGCACGTCACGGGTATTGCGGGCAATCCGATCGAGCTTTAAGGCAACGATGCCATCGGCATGATCGCGCACCATGTCAAGTGCTGCCTGAAACTCGGGCCGGTTGTCAGCATTCTTACCGCTGGCAACTTCGGTGAACACTTCCACCAATTCATGATTGAACGCAAGGCAGTAGGCTTTGATGCGCTCGATCTGAGAGTCGATCGAGGTGTTGTCTGCCTGAGAATCACTGCTTACCCGTGCATAACCTACCAATTTCATGGTTCAGTCCTTTCGCTTCAGTAATTACAGCCTAACGTACTGTTCAGAAAATTTCAATAACTTAAACACTAAAGTAGCCAGAAAGCTTGCAAATAAAAGGCCAAAGTCTAATTTGGTCTGAGGATATCGCAGAATCGGGGCAGGCTTGACAAAATCGCAATACGTAGTGTATTGCGTCCGTATTGCGCTGCATTGCGAAACGTATTACAGCCGTATTGCGAAACGTATTGCGTCCGTATTGCGAAACGTATTACAGCCGTATTGCGAAACGTATTGCGTCCGTATTGCGAAACGTATTGCGTCCGTATTGCGAAACGTATTGCGTCCGTATTGCGAGTGTGATACCCTGCAATACGTTCGTATTACGAGCGCAATACATCATGGCAAAACAGACTGTGAGCCTACGATTGGAAGCTGAGATGCTTGCTGCGATCGATGCCAAGGTTGCTGAGTTGGGAATTGATCGCACTGCCTATATCGCTGGGCTGATTGCGCAGGATCTAGGGTGCAATACAGCCGCAATACAGCCGCATTACGAACGCGATACGAGCGCATTGCAGAGCGCAATACAGGACGCATTGCAGCAAGCATTGGCTCCGATCCATGCTGAGATTGCAGAACTAAAAAAGTCAGACGGGGCGATCGCGGCATAGCCCAACCGATCGCCCCAGTGGAACCAACGCCCCCCGGTGATGCCCCGGACTCGGCCCCAGGTATCAAGCCGGTGGCCGTGCCCATCCCACCCGATCGCCCTACGCTCTCGACTGCTGACTTCCTAAAACTGCTGGCCGCGCAAGGGGTGGTTATCTCCGAACGATCGCTACAACGTCACGCGATATCGGGGGATTTTAGCGATCGATACCCCGGTTGGAAGGCAGCAAGGCCGGGTAAATTCTGGCTAATCAGCCCGATCGATCAATAAGCCCCCAATCCCCCGTGCCATAACGGTTTGGGGGTTTGTTTGTGTTTTTTCTGTGGTTTCCCGATCGCGCGCGTTCTGGTGGGGATGCTAAACCCCTTCCGCAGAGATTTGCGGAAGCTATTTTGTGCCAGTTGCAAAATCCAATCCCACCGCCAAAAATCGCTAAATCACTGTCAGGGCATAGCTTTCAGCGTTTTTAGGCAAATCGTACCTTTCCCTGGGGCCCCAGGGAA
>NZ_LIRO01000005.1:0-21912 GCF_002742025.1 Limnothrix sp. PR1529 | reverse complement strand
CCACGATAGGTTTCGTGCAAATGTTGCCGCGCATATTGCACCGCCAGCTCACTCTTGCCCACGCCACCCATGCCATCCACACTGGCGATCGCCACCCGGTGATCTCCTTTTTGGAGCAACTGGTGCAACTCTTCCAACACGTTGTCACGTCCAAAGAAGCGATCGCGCGCCACCCCCCGATCCTGCAAATTCGTCGGCGGCCCATCCCCAGTCGGTGGCGGCGGCGGGGCTGGCTGGTGGACATGGACGTACTTATTGCCCGCAACGTTATCGCCCGAACCACTGTGGTTCTGCTCGACGCGATCGCCCATCGTCTGGTCAACCTTGCCGATCTCGATCTGGGCTTGATCGTTAGCAATGATGCCTTGCTGGATTTCGGGTCGATCGCTCATGGCTCGTGCAACTCCAAACAATCAATCTCAGAATTCGTGAGCAATTCCCGAATCGCCTCAGTCCCTGACCTCAGCATCGATTCCACCTTAGCCGTTGGAGCATTGCCGCAACGCAACCACAGCACCTTGGGCGGCGAACCATAGAGCCGACTGCGTTCCGCAAAGTCCGCATCCTGGGTGACGATGCAAAATCCGCGATCGCGCGCAAACTCCCAAATCTCACTGTCAGGGGCTTCCGCCAGCCCTTCCAACTGCACATGGCTCGCGTCCGGCAGCAGATCCGCCAGTCGTCCCAACAGTTTTCGGCTCAGATTTTGATCGAATAACAGTCTCATGCCGCGATCGCCACAAGTCGATGATCGCGATCGGCTGCAAAGGCCAAGCAAGCCAAAATATCCTGCATCGTCAGCTCTGGGAAATCATCCAAAATTTCCTCAAAGGACATTTCCGCCGCCAACCAACCCAGCACGTCATAGACCGTAATTCGCATACGCCGAATGCATGGCTTTCCACCTCGTTTATCCGGCTCGATCGTAATGATTTGGCGATAGTCGATCATGGCTTTGTTTGTCGGTTGCTCTTAACTGAAATGTTGCGTGATCGGCGCGTTGAAAACGGGGGGCTGATTGGCCATCGGAACCGCGATGCCTGCGAATGCCAATGTTGTGGGTTCCATACGTCCTACCGATCGAATGCTCTTTTGATTTGATTGATTTGATGCGATCGAATCCTCCAGGCTGGGGGCAAACCGGGGCGATCGCGCCTCACATCTGCCTTAAGTTTACTCACTCCCCCAAACAGCGCCATGGTATCGGGGGCGATCCAACCGCTCGATCGGCCCGTGCTATCCTTCAGGCGAGTTGCGAACTATGTCGATCATGCGGACGCGGGATCGATTTGGTGTGGAAAGCAACACAAACCCTTGGTGTGGAGTGAGCGCAATTATGGTTACGTCTCCTGTTCGGTTGGGTCGCGAATCGGGCGAACTTGGGTTGAACCAAAAACCCCAGGATTTGGAGCAACCAAGCTTGAATCTGAATCTGCATGGGTTGTCGCCCCTGGAAATTCCCGAGAGCGTGCCCCTGTTTGGAACCGACGGGATTCGCGGGCGTGTGGGCGAAGTGCTGACCGCGAGCTTGGCGCTGCATGTGGGCTATTGGGCTGGGCGTGTGTTTGCGGCCCGATCGGGCAAAGGGGCGATCGTCGTGGGCCAAGATTCCCGTAACTCCAGCGAAATGCTGGCGGCGGCCCTGACGGCAGGACTGACGGCGGCCGGGTTGGAGGTGTGGAATGTGGGTCTTTGCCCGACTCCCTGCGTGGCCTATTTAGTGGAAGCGACCGGGGCGATCGGGGGCGCGATGATTTCCGCCAGCCACAACCCGCCCGGCGACAACGGCTTGAAGTTCTTCGGCCCCGATGGGCACAAGCTGGCCAAAGAAGCCCAACAACAAATTGAATCGGCCCTGCGTCACCACGTATTGCCCGGCTTGGAACCCGTGACCGGTTGCGGGCGCGGCTATTTCCGGCCCGAGCTGGTGCGCGGCTATGCGGTGTCCCTGGAACAAACCCTGGAGCAAGAGGGCTGGGGCGATCGCCCGCTGGCGGGTTTGAAGGTGGTGTTGGATACGGCTTGGGGAGCCAGCGCCAAGGTGGCCCCGGCGGTGTTTGAGGAGTTGGGCGCAACGGTGATCCTGCTGCACGGGGAACCGGACGGCGATCGAATTAATGTGAATTGCGGTTCGACTCACCTAGAGTCCCTGAAGGCGGCGGTGGTTGAGCATCAAGCGGATCTGGGCTTTGCCTTTGATGGGGATGCCGATCGGGTGTTGGCGGTGGATGGTCAAGGGCGCGTAGTCGATGGCGACTACATCCTTTATTTCTGGGGGCAAACCCTGCGATCGAGCGACAAGCTGCCGGAAGCAACGATCGTTTCGACGGTGATGGCGAACCTGGGCTTTGAGCGGGCTTGGCAAAAACAAGGCGGCAACCTGATTCGCACGGCCGTGGGCGATCAATACGTGCAAAAGGCAATGCTCGATCGCGGCTACATGCTGGGCGGTGAGCAGTCGGGTCACATTCTTTGCCGTCACTATGCCGTCAGCGGTGATGGCACGTTGGTGGCGCTGCACTTGGCAGCCCTGGTGAAGCAGTCCGGGCGATCGCTCACCTCCTGGGTCGATGACAGCTTCCAGAAATATCCGCAACTGCTGGAAAACGTGCGGGTTGAGGATCGCGCACGCCGGTTGGGCTGGCAAGATTGCACCCCTGTGGCCGAGGCGATCGCCCAGGCCGAAACCCAAATGGGCGATGCGGGCCGGATTTTGGTGCGGGCTTCGGGCACGGAGCCGGTGATTCGGGTGATGGTGGAAGCCGCCGAGGCGGATTTGGTGCGCCATTGGGCCGATCGCCTGGCCGCCGTGGTGCGATCGCACTTGAGCTAGGTTCCCAACGCGCGATCGGGTGGGTTAATCCGGGCGATCAACCCACCCATTTCCTGTTGGTTTTCTGGGCGGGTTATTGCGTCAACCTTGAAGCCGTTGACCTACCCAACGTCCTCCAAGTCAGTCCAGTTGATTCAATTCTGAAAACCCTTGAGAATCAACAAAATTTAACCCAAAATTCAGCAACTAAAGTCTCATTAATACTTAAAGTCTTAAAGTCAAAAACTTAAAATTTCAAAACCAAAATCATCAGACATTACAAAAAAGGTCTCCTCATTTTTATTGATTGGGTTAGTGCTTAACAGATCAACATATTTCCTGTGCAATCGGGCAGGTAATGCCTATCTTGATGGGAGTAGTTGTTCTGGATCTGAAATGATATTTTTCCGGCTAAAGATTACACAACAGAGACCGCCTCAAACCCAGTACCAAGCTAGCCCCATGAATTGGCAGCGGCTAGGGGAGTTCGTGGGCGGCCGTTGGGTTGTTGGGTTTGTGGTGGGACTGGCGATCGCGCTGCTGACGGCCACGGGACTGCAAGCCGCGCCACCTCCACCCGACTACTACCCCTTTCCCTTGAATGGTCGTTGGGAATATGCCACCACCAATGCGGCACAGGGCACAACGGGCAACTTGCTGATCAAGGTGATTGGGGCCGATCGCGACGGCTCGCAAATGCGCTACACCACTGAGCAAGATTTAGGATTTGGGCCATCTAATTTGCTCTATCTCAAGGGTGAAGGTTGGGTCAAGGAAATTAAGTTTGTGTTGGCTCGTAATGGCATGACCAATGAAACGGTTAATGATCCAATCAAGCCCATTTTAAAAAATCCACCGAAGGTGGGCGATCAATGGTCTTGGACTGGTCAGCAGGTGGGTGCAGCCACCACGAACGCCTCCGAATCCTTCAAGGCAGCGGCGGCGGAAGAGGTCACGGTTCCAGCGGGCAAATTTAATACAATTCGGGTGGAAATTACGGGAGAAAAAGCGGGAACGGCATTCCGCAAGGTGATGTGGTATGCCGATCGTGTTGGGCCAGTGAAGTGGCAAATTTGGGATGCCAGCAATGCGCTACAAACCACCACGGAATTGAAGCGATACGAATTTCCCAAGGCTTCCTAGTCTTGCCCGATGACAGATTTGGAAGCTGCAACACTGGGCGATCGGGGGATTGAATGGTCATTATCCCCCTCGCCGTCAATAATTACGGGCCTGCGATCGTGCCCCAGCTTTTTGCCTACCTTTGTTGCGATCGGGATCCGGGAGACAACTATGCTCGATCGACTGAGATAGCAAAGCCATGAAATTAGTTTTCATGTGCAAATTTCTATTGATCAATTACTGGGGAAATTTCTGAAGTTGCAATGAATTGATAGGACTCTGGCAAAGTACCACGCCAAAGATATTGAGTTAACATCCGTCCGGCGGCCGGTTCTTGGTCTGCTTGCTTCGGAAAGGGTAATCGCAAAGCCTCGTAGAGCAAGCCACGATAGAGATCAAAACTCGCTTCGATCAAGTCGCCATAGGTTTTGGCCGCGGCGATCGCCCAGTGATAGGCAAACCAAGCCGAGAAGCCAGCGATTAGCAAGGCCCACCAAGCCCAAAACGCCCAAATGAAAAATAACCAGCTCCAAATCCACAACCGAGCCATGGCATTCAGCTCGGCCCGCGCTGCCTGTAAATCAGCCTTGGCGGACTCGGGCAGCAACAGCCACAATCGCGGCCAACAAATCACCGCATCTAACCCATATTTATCGAGCGATCGCAACTCCGCCGCCCGCAAGATATTCCCCAACGGCGTGGGCATCATATCAATATCTTGGACGGGAAAATTATTGAGTTGGCGATCGAGCTTGATACGTAGTTGGCGATCGCGACTGGTGAGTCTTGGGCGATTATCCAAGTCTTGAAATTGCAGTTCAAGTTTTCCCTTTGCCTTGATTTGCTGACGAGTGAAGTGATCTTTGAACCCATTCAAAATAGGATGCCAATAGCCCTCAAGACCGCGTAGTGCCATCAATTGAAACCGTTCCACTACGGCTGCTGAGGCGATCGCCCCGCCCAGCACGGCCACCAACAAAGCCAACTGTAATGGTTCCGGCTGTTTGGTGAACCAATCCGTGAAGGATTGCCAGCCAAATCGCTGAATAACCGCCACTAAGCCCCCAGCCCAAAAGACAATGGCAGAAGTCAGCAGACTCGAAATCCACTGTTCTGCAACCTTGCCGCCTGCGCCTTCGAGTACCTTGGCAGTCATGGGTTCTCCTGCGCTGGATTAGACCGTAACTGCTGAAATTCAGCGATCGGGATTAGGGAAAGATTATGGGTTGGGCAACGGGGAATCGGTTGGCCAACGCTGCGCCGTGACCAGCGATAGTCGCCGTGGGGACAAATATATTTATCGGTCGCAACGTAGCTGGCATTCCCGGGAAGGGCTTCAAAACTTTTGCGCTGATCATTAGATGAGTCAATCAGAAAGGATTGCAGCCAAGTTTTTGTAGATTCATGTGTGTTTAGGTACTCTTCAATTTGAGTAGCGATCGCGCTGATGGTTTCGTAATGTAGATCGCGCAGATCAAAAGGTACTTGATTCAGCAGTTCAGCGAGGCGATTGTCTAGGCTTTTTGCAGTTTCGGGAGCCAACAAATCCGGTAATTCGCTGCGAATCGTGCGAGCAGCCTCAAATAAATCTTCGTCCGTGTAGAGCATCGGTTTCGAGGGCTTTAATCAAGACAGGTTAGAAGATGAATCAAATTGAGAATTTTAGTGTGGCATTTGTGATTCTGAGCTAATGCATTAGAATGCCAATCAAGACTCGGAGTAGATGTTCCAATTCCGTGAAAATTGAATAGAGGTTTAGATCTTGATAAATCACTTTTTTCTCAAAATCGAGTAACGAAAATTGCCAAATTTTCCCGATTGAAACAGCTCCCCAAAGTTGGGGTTTCAGAACTAAGCTTTCTTGGTTTTCTTGGGCAATCGCAATTAGCTCAACGGCGAGCTGCTTGAATCCGCGCTCTAAGTTTTCATCCTTAGCTTCAATCACAAGTAGGCGATCGCGTGACTGCAAGAAATAGTCGATCGAGCCTCGCAATTGGTTACTGACTTCCACCGGATAGCTAACCCGCAATTGACTATTGGTGGCCAGCACTACCTCCGTAAGCAAGGGGGCGATCAAAAACTCCCGCCGAGCCATTTCGTTATCCGCTCGAATCAGGTGCATGGTTTTCTTGAGCCGTAATTGTAGCGGCTCGATCGCAAAGGGCAATGATTCCGCCTGGGGTAATGTCAGCTCAGTTAGCTCAAAGCCATAGCCGAAATTTGCCAAAATTTCTTCAGGGTAGGCATTGAGCTTAAAGTAGTCGGAAAATGAACAGCTTTCCGGTAGCTTAATTGGTCGAATCATGGGCTGAATTCCAATTCATCTGACAAGATAAACTCCAACGTAAATGGCGAAGTTTCGGGCAATATAGAATCAGCAAGGTTAGTTTCTTGAATGGCTAGATCGCGCCCGTCAGGATAGGCTTCGGCAAAAGCTTCGGATAAAAAAGGTTTGAGACTAGGGTTACTTTTCAAGAGTCGCTGAATGCGTCGCCGCTGCTCACGGATCGTGCCGATCCAGGAGTTGGTTCGCATCTCAGGCTGATAGCGCCATTTCAAGAGATGCCCAATCAATATCCCTAAGCGATCGATCAATTGCTCGCGCTCTTGGCGACCCATGGCGGCCAGTTCTTCGATTAAATTTGGGAGGTCGATCGCCCCGAAATCACGATTTTGCAGCAGCGCAATTTGCTCCTGTGTCCAAGCATAAAAGTCGCGATCGTAGGTGGTGTTCATGCTGACAACGGCTGGGCTGCGATCGGTACAGGAATAGAGTCTAGATAAAGCGTGTCTGGGCAAATATCTTGCTCATTGGGCCAAGTAACTGTGCCATTGAACGCCTTGGCTTTCCGAAAATAAGCTTCGTCCCTGAGTTCCTGAAACACACCAAAATCTAAGAGTGATGAGCAATCATAAATTCGTATTTCTTGATTGGTGAACTGAATTTCTAGTTTGTAGTGATCACGTGCAAGTACGTGGACGACTCTAGGGTTCATAGTTATTTCAGGGGTTCAATTTTGTAAAGTGGTTGACCAGCGATTGCCAGATCCCAGTTTGCGACTAGTTCGTCAGCATGAATTTCAATCCATGCTTGCGCTAGCCGAGTTTGTTTTCTAGGTAAGCTGCCTGATAAGACTTCGCCCTCTGGAATACTAAAAACAGCTTCTTTTCCCTGATAAGAAACATGGATATGAGGACGCTTATGCTCTTTGTTGTCCATGAAATACATGGAAACAATTAGCCCATAAAACATTGACAGAACTGGCATTCTGGGGCGAAAGAGTGGTTGATTTGATTATATGCCGGTGTAGCTGAAGCCTGCCCAGTAGTAGGGGTGGGCAAATGGGTGTTCAGCTCCTCGAAGCCCGATGCCTGTGAGCTGGCGAATTTCGGAAGGGGTTGCACTGCGGAGCCACTGTTGGGCTTGGCGGAGGGCGATCGGTGGGGTGAGGTGATCGTTGCGCCAGAGGTCGTAGAACTTGGTGAGTAGGATCATGGTGCTTTGCTCATTCACAGCCCAGAGGGAGGCGATCGCCCCGGCCACGCCTGCTTGCAACAATCCGACGGGCAAGCCGATCGCCTCGTCGGCTAAGTCCAGGCCGGGGAGGCCCGTTTCACAGGCGGAAAGGATGGCCAGTCGGATGCCAGGTTTGTCGCCTTCGGTGAGCTTGAGGTTAAACAGCTCGCGCAGGGTCAGCAGGTCGTCGTTCATCAGCAGTCCGCTGTTGAGGGGGTCAAAGAAGTTGGCGGTTCCGTGGCAGGAGAAATGGACGATCGCCTGTTGACCCAGATTGGCAGCGACGGTGGCGGTGGTGGCTTTTTCGTGTCGCAGGATGGTGGGGTGGGGGAAGGTTTTGACGGCGGCCATGACTTCCCGTTCGGAGCTGGGGAGGTCTTGGCGGGGATTGTCGATCGCCAGGATTGAATCGAGGTGGCTGTCGGGGAATCGCTGGGCGATCGCGCGGGCGGCGACGAGGGATTGGGCATTGGGGGCGTAGGTGAAGGTCAGCTCATCGAGGGCGTAGCGGCGGCCGGTGGGGCGGCTGGGGTCGGGTGTCCAGGCGGCGTGGAGGGGCAACAACCCGAGCAAGCCGGTGGGAATCAGGATCGCTTGGGTGTGGTTGTGTTGTTTGAGGCGATCGATGAGGGGAGCCATCAGGTTGTCCCACAGTTGGCGGGTTCCCTGGTCGATCATGTTGTGCCACTGCTCCCGCTTTTCATTTCGGGTCTGCGTCTTGGCTAGTGATTCCGGGTCTTTGCTGTACTCATAGTTAGCCACTTTGGACTCTCTATCAGCCTGGAGCCAGGTTTGCACCAAGTCGGTGAGGGTAGCTTCGGGGAACGCATCGAGCCACAGCGGGTCGATCGCCTGGGGGGTGGCGATCAGGGCGAGGCTGCCGTTGGGGGTGGGAATCAGGTAGATGGTGGGTGCTTCGGTGCTGAGGTTTTGTTGAATTTCGGTGAGGCTGGGTGCTTGCAGGAAGGTTTCATAGCCGGGGACTTGGCGAATTTGGGCGATCGCCTCGGTCAAGTCCTGGCGAAGTTTTTGGGCTTTGTTGCGGTGTTGTTCGGGGGTGAGGGCTTGGCGATCGCGGACTTGCTGTTCGCGTTGGAGGCTTTCCAGGTTTTGCAGTTGGTTGGTGATGTCGCGATAGCGATCGAACAGGTCGGGGCGCTGTTGTTGGAGTTGTGCGAGGTCGGCGCGATCGCGTTGGAGTCGTTCGCTGAGTCCCCGGGCGCGGCCGCGTTCGATCGTTTCGAGTGCTTTGGCGAGTTGACCGGTTTTGGCGTAGGCATAGGCCGCACGGCGAGGCAGGTCGGCGGTTGCTTTGAGTTCACCGGCTTGGCTGTCGAGCAGGGTACAGGCTTGATATAAATCTTCCGCAGCGGCAAGAGCTTGCTCATAGGCTTGAGTCGCGGCATACCAGTTTTGCAACTCGCTTTGAAGATCGCCCAACAATCCAGAAGTTCGACGGCATTCACTAGGAAATGCCTCGCGGGTTGTGACCTGCAAAGCACCTTTGCAAGCAGAAATTGCTTGCTTCAGATTATCCGTTCGCTTCCCTACAGGACACTCAATATAAGCTGCTGCTAGATTATTTTGGGTTCTTGCCCATTGCTCCGGAAATGTATCGCGAGTATAGACTTTTAATGCTCGCTTGGAGGCAATAATTGCTTGTTCCAGGTTATCTGCTTTCTCATCCTGAATGCGCTGGCTATAGGCTGCTACTAGATTGTTTTGGATTGCTGCCCACTTCTCAGGAAATGCTTGACGGGTGTATACTCTGGCGGCCTGCTTGTAAGCAGAAATTGCTTGCTCTAGGTTATCTGCCCGGTCACCTCTTATACGCTGAGTATAGGCAATTGCCAAGTTGTTTTGGGTCATTGCCCACTCTGTAGGAAATGCCTCACGGCTATAAACTTCTAGGACTTGTTGATATATAAAAACTGCTTTCTCTAGGTTGCCTGCCCGGTCACCTCTTATACGATCGCTGTAAGTAGTTGCAAGATTATTTTGAGTCATTGCCCAATCTTGAGGAAATATGTTTTGGGTATAGACCTCCAAGGCTCTTTCATAAGCAGAAATTGCTTGCTCCAGGTTATCTGCCCGGTCACCTCTTATACGATCACTGTAAGTAGTTGCAAGATTATTTTGAGTCATTGCCCAATCTTGAGGAAATGCTTCACGGGTTCTGACTTCTAATGCTTTTTTGTACGCAATGAGTGCCTTCTCTAAATTATTCGCCCGATCACCTCTAATTCTCTCACGGTAAACATTTGCAAAATTATTTTGAACTATAGCCCACTGTTCAGGAAAGTCCTCGCGTGTATAGACTTCCATGGCTCTCTCGCAAGCGCGAATTGCTTTTTCTAGGTTTTCTGACTGATCACCTTGAATACGCTCGCGATAAGCATTTGCAAGATTGTTTTGAGTAGCTGCCCATTCTTCAGGAAATGCCTCGTAAGTATAAACTTCTAGTGCCTGTCTATAGTGATTTATTGCTTGCTCCAGGTTGTCTGCACGTTTTTCCTGAATGCAATCATAAGTAGTTGCAAGATTATTTTGAATTCCTGCCCATTGTTCAGGAAATGCCTCACGAGTATAGATTTTTAATGCTTGTTTATAAGCATTTATCGCAAGTGATAGGTTGACTGTCGGTTCCCCTTCAATGCGTTCAATGTAGACATTGGCTAGATTGTTTTGGATATTAGCCCAAGCTTCAGGAGACCATGTTTCAGGGAATATGTCACGATTATAGACTTTAAGTACCTGCTCATAGGCTCTAATTGCCATCTCCGAATTCAGACCAGGACTTCTCAATGGAAACTTTTGAATTAAATCGCCGAACTTGCTGAAAGCGGCCACTATAAACTCTAGTAGAGATTGATCTGCTTCTCCATCCATTGCCCATCTAGAAATTACTGGTAAAGCATCTAAAAAACCCTTATTCAGTTGACCTAGGTTTGAATTCCAAAAACTATAAACTTGTTTTGGATTAGCTTGGGTTCTTAAGATTTGCATCATCACTTCAACTACAAACTGAGTAGTCTCTTGTGAGGCTCTTGCAGCACTGCTCAATCCCAATCCTTGTGCTATTTGGTCTGCTACTCGCCGACATGATTCAGCGTGGCTATTGAGTCCCTCCGCTGCCATTTGGTCAGCTACCAGCCCCATCATCTCCACCAGCCCCGCATCCACCAACTCCGCCTGGACTTGCAAAACACTTGCCTCTTCCCCCACCGGACAAGCCAACAACTGCTGAATCAATTGCAAATAAGCCTGAAGTCGTTGCTCGTCCATGGGGCCGCCTCAATCCCTCGGTGAATCGTCACCAGAACACTGTCTAAAACCTGGCACAGCAAACTACAAAATAACAACACTAATGCGATAAAAAATCGCTAAATCCTAGCAACACTTCAGTAACCCTTAAGCCGATTGTCGCCAATTTTCAACCACCAGCCCAGGAACTCGCTCAAACTCTCGCTGATTGGCCGTCACCATAATTAATTGATGTGCAAGCGCCGTCGCCGCAATTAGCACATCATAAGCCCCAATCGGCTGACCCTGCGATTTTAAAATAGCCCGAACTTCAGCCGCTCGTTCCGCTTCAGCAAGCCCAAACGGCAATATAGTTACAGATGAAAGAATGCTGGTAATTACTGGTTCAACTTTGCTCGATCGTTGTGGATTAATCGCTAAACCATACCGCAACTCCATCACCGTAATTGCCGAAATTGCAATATCTGTCGGTGAAGTGTTCTGAAACCGAAATATTGTTGCCGCATCACCCTTAATAAAGTCACTGATGACGCAAGTATCCAAAAGATAACGCATCAAAACAACTCTATTTCTTGGGGATCAATCAATTCGTTGCGATAGGACTCAAACTCAGGAAAATCGGGAGTTGGCTCATAAGATAAAACTGCCTCCGGCCACTGAGTCGTGATAACTGGTGGCATCTGGACTAGCTGCCGAAGAATCTGTAGCACAATCAACGGCAAAGGGAGATTAGCCTGAGCCGCTTGGCGCAGCAAATACCCCTCCAAATCCGGCGGCAAAGTAATCGTGATTTGCATCGACAACCTCCAAACCGTGAATGTATCCCCAACCTCGACAGCAGCAACCCAAGTCCTCACCATCTTAGCCAACCGCCACCTGCGATCGCCCTGCCCAAATCAGTACAATCAACATAACGCCCCAGCCTCGCTGTCACCGACCCAGCGATAACCCCCATGGTTGCCAATGCTGACCCGAAAAATCGGTGGACAACCGCCGATTTAGAATTCTTTCCCAACACCGGCGATCGCTACGAAATCATCGACGGAGACCTATACGTGACCCGCGCCCCCCATTGGAGACACCAGGATGCTCTAGGAAACCTCCACACATTCTTGACCCTCTGGGCTAGGCAACACAAGCAAGGCAAAGTTCTGCAATCACCGGGTGTCATCTTGACCGGGGAAGAAAACGTCATTCCCGATCTGGTGTGGGTTAGCAATGAGAAGCTGGCAACCTGCGTCGATGAGTCAGGTCATTTCACAGCAGCTCCTGAGCTGGTTGTTGAGGTGATTTCCCAGTCTTCCCAAGATATTGCACGCGATCGCCAGGTGAAATTAAAGCTCTATTCCCGAGTTGGTGTGCGGGAATATTGGATCGTGGATTGGCAACAACAAACCGTTGAGATTTATCGGCGATCGCAAGCCCGTTTAGAGCTGGTCTATACCCTCTTTGCCGAAGACGAATTAACTTCACCCTTATTCGCCAATTTCACCCTCAAAGTAGCTGAGATCTTTACCTAATTCGGCTTCTCAAGTTACCGGTTATTTTTGGATTTTTGATGGCATTAGGGCAGTTGCAAAATGCAGCGAGCATCGAGCAGTTGGAGGCGCTTGTTTTCGAGGACAGAACAGGGAGCGATCGCCCGTTCCAAAGCTGGAGTTTCACCGCGATCGAGCCGATCGCTCACGTCTTGGATGAGCGGCTGAAATTGCTGTAACCAAGTGTTATCTGCCAAGTCAGACTTTGAGAGTGACCAGGGTTCTAATAACCAAAAATTCACTTGATATTTCCGCAAAAAAGCTTGCACCTCCGATAGGTTGCTGGTGTATTGAGCGCGGATGGTGTCTTCAATGCGTTGGCGCAAAACTCGGTAATAGCCCCAATGGTAAGGCAGGGCAAATTCGCGGCTGGCGAGAATCGATCGCTGGGCAAAGATCGGAATGAAATCCGCTTCCTTGGAGAGGGAAACCACTAGGGTATCCTTCGGTTGTTTTTGCAGAAATTCATAGACTTCGGCCATGCGTCCTTCCATTTGCAATTGGCTGGACACGGCCAAGTTAGGAACCATGGGCACAACGATCGACAGGCTGAGAACGAGGCTCACCAGGGGCCAGAACCAGCGCGGTTTTTGGGATTGGGTGGCTTGCATTTGCCGATCGAGCCATAGGCCCAGGGCGATCGCCCCCGCCACTGGCAACACCACCCGCAAGGGCACATAGCCATAGCGATTGGGTAAATACAACCGAAACAGCAGGGCATGGGCCGCGAGAAACAGACCCAACCCACCCCAAACCCAATCCCCCAGCATGGCCAAGTGAGGCGAAAGGCGACTGGCTAGGGGAAATTGACGGGCGCGGGCGGGCCGGCTCAACCAACGGGGCAAGGCCAAGGCCGCCAGGGCGATCGGGGGCACAAATCCCACCCACAGGAAACCGCTACGGGGGGCAAACAGCCAAAAAATCAGCGGATTGGGGTGAAAAAAGAACGATCGCCCGTATTCATTGCCCACAAAGTTAAATTCCGGCAGGGCGGCGGCTTGGGATCGGCTGATCACGGGGCCAAACTCGCTGCTGGTGAACAGTTCCGGCAACAACACCGCAATGGCCATGGCAATGCCCCCGATCGCCAAGCGCCAGTCCAGGGGAGTCAGGGCTTCGGGATGCGATCGCCCCCGACAGGTGGCCCACCAGCGCCGACCCAAATTCACAGTCAGGGCCGCCGCCGCCACCACCGCCACCATTGGATAAAACAAACCGCTGAGGGCGATCGCCCCTAAACAGCCCCAGAGCGATCGACTCAGCAGCGCATCCATCACCGCCAACACCAGGGGCGTGGCAAAGGCTCGCGGCGTGGATGAGGCCAAATCATCCTCCATCCACAGGCTTTGATTTACCAAAATGCAGCCCAACAGGGCCACCCACGGCACGGGCAACAGCCGAATCATCACGCGCCAGGTCAGCGCCGTGGTCACCAGCCCCAAAATCACCGGCCAATATTTACTGACCGTTAGGGGATCCCAGCCGAGGAGGGCCGCTCCGTGATAGAGCCACTGATAGCCCAGGGGCGCAACGGATTGGTAATAGTCAGCGATCCAGTCGCCGGGAAAGAGACCCGGATCCAGGTAACGAAAGGCCCAAAACACATGCTGGCGCACATCGTCTTGCACGATATAGGGATTGCGTGTGGCCCACTGCACCGATTGCCAGCCATAAAACAACGCCATGGCTCCACTGAGCACCATGCTCCAGCGCCGATCGCCCGATCGCGCCCCTATCCAAGCCCATGCGTTTTTCATCCAACCAAACCTTTCGGGATTCCCGGCAACTGATCAGCCAGAAGCCACCCTAAACCAAGGTTGGGCCGTTTGGGGCGATCGCTGGTGTCGGTTCTCCGTTTGGGTAATGGCGAATTGAGGGGGCGGGCCCCAGCGACAGAGGGGCTTTGGGGTTGGGCCCTGGCTGCAGGGTTGCCAGACCCGATAGAATGGAAGCAGCAATTGTTACCTAAAACTGGGCCATCGCTCCAAGGCTCGTTCTCGTCTAGGGTTTTCGCTCGCTCCTCCGCCGTCTCTGTCCAGCGGCTCTCGTTCAGCCTCCCCACCCCCGATCGACGCTCCAACCACTCTCTGATCCTGCTCCGGTGACCCTAACTATGTCCGAGCATCACCATCACTCATCGGGCCATCACCCATCGAGCCATCACCCGGCGGGTCATCATGGCCACAAGGCGCACTCAGGAACCCATGAGCCAGGAACCCATGAGGGTTGGGTGTCGCAACTGCGCGAAACCTTCAGCCTAACGCTGGTGCTGAGAAATTTGCGCTGGTTGGGTGAACCCTTCATCTGGTTGCCGGCCATGGCGATTTCGATGGCGACCTTGGGGGCTTGGGTTTTTTGGAAAAATCCCGATCGCTGGACTAATGCCGAACCTGAGCCGGACAAGGTGGATTGGCTCTCGATTCTGGAGTCCCAGCCCGATGATGATTCGGTGGCGGCTGATATTGACTCGTCTAATGTGTTGGCAACGGAGCTAACCCTGCCCCAAAACCAGCGCCGGAACAATCGCAATAACCGCGATCGCCAGAATGAAGAAAAAACGGCGAACAATACCAACTCTGAGCTGGCGGATATTTTGCAGTTGCTCAGTGGTGGTTCGGCGGGCCCCGTGGGCAGTCGATCGCGCGGTGGCGAGGGCAGCGGTTTGGCCCCAAGGGCGGTGAATCAATTTTTGAGCAATGACCCTCGGGCCGCCAGTGCCAATGGCAGCACCTACAGCGTGGGGGGAAGCTCGACCATGCTCAATGGCAATGGGACAAACACCGGCCAGCCCGTGAGTCCCCTGCAAGCGGCGCTCGATCGCCTCTACCTCAACAACGGTAATGGCAGCAGCGATTCCAGCGGCACAACCCCCACCACCAGCACTAACACCACCACTCCGACGGTTCCCGTAACGGGTTCCAGCGGCACAACTTCCACCATCGGCAGCGGCACAACCAATCCCGCGCTACCGAATGTGGCGGTTCCCAATGCTGGGGCCGGCAATGGGAACTATGGCGGTTTTGGCAGCCCCACCGGTTATCCCAGCTATGGTTCTGGCCCGGCAACGGCGGGCAGCACCTTGCCCAAAATCCCAACAGCTCCGATGCCGGGCTATGGTTCCACGGGTTCTGGTGTGCCCTTAAACGCCGGTTACAACACGGTTCCCAACAGCCCCGCGATCGCCCCGCCGCCCAGCCAGCCGGCCGTGGCTCCGGAACCCGTGACGCAGCCATCCCAATCCAACATCGGTGGGCGACCGGTGCGCACCTTCAGTAATCCTTGGTAGGGATTGAGGGCGCAAGGTTGGTCTATGTGTTGATCTACTAGCGCGGCTACCTTAATTCGTTTGGTCAAATTACATGACTGTTACTGTCACCTAGCAGCAAGGGGCTTAAGCCCCTTGTTACCACGACTGGCTCTGCAACTTTGACCCAACGCCTTGAGCCTGTCACACTACTACTTCCGATCTACTCTTGACTGGTTTTCGAGCAGTTTTCGAGCAGCCGATCACCCACAATGCTCAGTCTCTGTGGTTATCCCTGGCAATCGGCTGGTGAAGCGGTTTATGCAAACGCGGCAGTTTTGAGAGTAGTTTTGAGAAAGGCGGCGATGCGATCAACCGAAAGCGCCAACTGTTCCGGGGTTTGCACCAGCGCAAAACGCACATAACCTTCGCCGGAAGGGCCAAAGCCCACCCCCGGGGCCACGGCGATTCCCGTGGCAGCCACCAGTTGCTTACAGAATTCGATCGACTGGTTTTCCCAAGGCGGCGGCAACTTAGCCCAGGCGAACATAGTTGCTTGGGGCGTTTCCAGGGGCCAACCAATCCGATTCATAGCGGCCACAAACGCATCCCGGCGATCGCGAAAAATGGCTAACCGTTCTTGCACATCGGCTTGGGGCCCCTGAAGCGCTGCGATCGCCCCCCTCAAGATGCCCTGGTATTGGTTAAAGTCCACGGCGGCCTTGACACTGCGCAGGGCCGAAATCAGGTCGCGGTTCCCGATGGCATAGCCCGCCCGAAAGCCGCCCATGTTGAAGGCCTTGGACAGGGTGAAAAACTCGATCGAAACCGTCTTTTCTGGATCCGCTTGCAGCACCGACGGCGGGCGATCGCCAAAGGCCATCCCGTCGTAAGCAAAGTCATGAATCAGCACAATGCCGTGCTGCTGACAAAACGCCACCGCCCGCTGAAAAAAGTCCAGGTTAGCGACCGCTGTGGTTGGGTTGTGGGGATAGTTCAGCACCATCAGCCGTGCCCGATCGACCACGGCCGGCGGAATTTGATCAAACTGGGGCAGATAGCCATGTTTTGCCAGTAGCGGCATCGGATAAACCTCACCGCCCGCCAAATGCACGCCGCCATAGTGGGAGGGATAGCCCGGATCGCCCAACAGGGCCACATCCCCCGGGTTTAAAACCGCCAGGGGTAAGTGAGCGGTTCCTTCCTGGGAGCCAATTAAGGCCAGCACTTCCGTTTCCGGGTCGATCGCCAGGCCAAATTGCCGTTCGTAGCGATCGGCCACCGCCTGTCGGAAGGCCGCCGTATTGCGAAAGAGTTGGTAGCCGTGGGTGCTGGGATCCTGAAGCGCTTCCCCGATCGCCGCCAGCACGTGGGGCGAAGTGGGCAAGTCCACCGATCCCAGCGATAAATCCACAATCTCGTGGGTTTCAGCCGCCGCAGCCTTCGCCCGATCCATCTCCGCAAACACGTTAAATTGCAGCGGTTTTAGTCGATCGGCAAATTGCATGGATTGAAGCCTCAGGATGCTGCTGCGATGATCCTCAAACCGCGCTGGGCACTGCGCCCACATGCGGCTTGAGGAAATCCGCCAACTTCTCCTTGGTCAGAGCCCCTTCGCTGGTGTCCAGCAATTGGCCATCCTGAAACAGTCGCAGGGCGGGCACCCCTTCCACCTGGCAATGTTTGACGCTGACGGGGTTAGGATCCACTTCCAATTTCACGATCTGGAGCCGATCGCCCCAGGTGGTCGCCGCCCATTCCACACTCGGACTCATCAACCGGCAAGGCCCACACCAAGATGCCCAAAAATACGCTAAAACGGGCGTTCCCGAGGCTCCCAGCACGTCGCTTTCAAATTCGGCATCCGAAATGACTCGCACTTGACTCACGATCGTTGTCCTTGCTTCTGAAAATTCGCCTTTTGCATCTTAAATCCACAGGTGTCTTGGCGGTAAGGGCAATATTTCGAGGGGGCGGCCGCCTGCGGGTTAGGTCGCAAAATGCATTGATTCACCACTGCATGGGCAACGCATAGGGGCGCACGGCCGCACGCCCCCACCCAGACTCGATCGCGGTTTTGGTTTGGCGGTTTTGGTGTCCTGCCTACTTGGTGTCGTTGAGCTGGCGGCGCAGGGCTTCCAACTCGGCATCGATCGCCGCGTCTTTTGCCTCCGTAGCTGGTGCGGCATTGCTGGCCGGCAGGGCCCCCGCTGGCGTTGAGGAACCACCCAACATTTGCGCCTTCATCGCCGCCAGTTCATCATCCACATCGCTACCGGCTTCCAGGGATGCAAATTGTTGCTCCAACGAAACGCCGCTTAGTTCCAACGCTGCCGTGGAGCGGGCTTCCATTTCCAGCACCTTTTCTTCCATCCGCTCAAAGGCGGACATGGCGCTGCCGGTGTTCATGGAACTGAGGGCCCCTTGCAGTTGCTCGTTGGCCTTGGCGGCTTGGGCCCGGGCCTTGAGCATGTCTTTCTTGGTTTTGGCTTCCGAAATCTTCCCTTCCAGGGCGATCAGGTTGCGCCTGAGCTGATCCACCATCCCCACTTGCTGATCCAATTGGCCCTTGAGGGCGGTGGCGGCTTCTGCCTGCACCTTTTTGCGGTTGAGGGCTTCGCGAGCCAAGCTTTCATCGCCTTTTTGCAGAGCCAGTTGAGCGCGTTGTTGCCACAGGTTGGCCTCACTTTGGGCCTTGTTATATTGCTGCTGAATTTTTTGTTGAGCGGAGATCGCCCGGGCAACGGCCTGGCGCATTTGCACCAGGTCTTCTTGCATGTCGATGATCGATTGCTCAAGGATTTTTTCGGGATCCTCGGCTTTGTTCACAAGGTCGTTGACATTGGCCCGAATCAGGCGGCTGACGCGATCGAAAAGGCCCATGACGGTGGCTCTCCTGCTGGTTAAATCGGGGAAGCGATCGGGATTGGGAAGCTTGGCCCCAAGGCCAACTGCTTTATCCAAACTACCAACTCCATCGGTCAACGGCCGCGTGATCAAGCCCGGCAGTTGCGATCGTCCTATTAGCCTAGATACCGAAAATCAGCGGCCCATGGCAAGTTCGGTTAGCTCTCCCGCCGTGATCGGCTATTGGGGGACTGAGGGGCCCGGGCCCTGTGCAATTGCCCAAAGCCGGGGATTTTGGCGGCTAGGAGGTTTGGGAATCGCCGCTGGGAATCGCTGCCGGGAATCGCCCGAGGGCGGATTTGTGATGCTGCTGAATGATCGAAATTATCGAAGCTCCGGGGGGCGACGGGCTTTCAGTTGTTCTAAGTCCCGCTCTAGGCGCTGGTCAGACTCTAGGGTTTGGAAGGCCTGTTCCAATGGATCGCGACCGGCGGTCTGGGACAACTGGGCACGAGCTTCGAGTTCCATGGTCCAAGACTCCAAACGCTCCAGCGGATTGTTGGGCCGGCTCAGGTAATTCAGGGTGTCGTGCATTCGTTGGGTGGCCATGGCCGATCGGGCGCGGGCCACGTACAAATCGCGTTTGGTGCGAGTTTCCAGCAGCTTGGCTTCCAAGTCCCGCAGGGTGTTGCGCAGTTGGGCGATCGTGTCCCGTTGGGTTTCCCACTGTTCCTGAAGGTGGGCGGCTGCGTCTTGCTGACCGTGACACTGACTCAGGGCCGATCGGGCCCCTGGCTCGTCACCAACATTCAGCAACTGTTGGGCCCGTTGATACCAATCCTCAGCGGCGCGGGCGGCGGCCTCCCGTTGGCGCTCCGTGCGCTTTTGGGTGGCGATCGCCTGGGCCACCGCTTGGCGCAACTGCACCAAATCATCCTGCATGTCCATCAGGGCCTGATCCAAGGCTTGTTCAGGATCTTCCGCCTGGGCGATCGCCGCGTTCACATTGGCGCGCACCAGTTTCCCAAGTCGCTGCAATAGTCCCACGCTCGATCTCCTTCTGGCTCTTGCCCCGATCCTATCGCTTCGATCGTTCGGTGGGGCCTTTGGGGGGCGATGCCGTTGCGGTTGGTCAGCAATTGATCAATTACTACTCAACCGATTAGTTACCGCTCAACTGATAATCATTTGCTGGCTGATGCTGACTCGCTTGCTGACTGTTGACTGAACCGGCCGATGACTAGCTGGTTTACGGATTGGCTCAGGGACTGGGCTTCGGGCTGGAACTGGATTGGGAGCGGTTGCCAGCCGCAGATTGATTGCGACTATTGGGCTGGTTACGGTTTGCGGCGTTGCGATTATTGGGTTGGTTGCGATTGGCGCTATTCGCATTCGGGCTAGGTTTGGCCCCTGGGCTAGCGGCTGGTCTGGGGGCAACGGGGCGATAGACCGTGGCGGGAATTCCGGCCGCCTTCAGTTGCTGAATGAGCTGGTTGGCCTGTTGTGCATTGTCCAAGGCCCCAAACTGAATTCGCCGCCCGATCGACAATTCCCGCACATAGGCATCGGCCACCTGTTTGCGCGCGGCAATCAAGCTAGCGGGGCCACTGTAGGGCCCCACCACATACCAACGCCCATCCGCACTCGGATTAGCCACCGCTGGGGCTGCGGGTGAGTTGGCTGGGGGATTGGTTGGCGGATTGGCTGGAGCACGCTGGGCTTGGGGAAACGGCAAGGGGCTGGGGGCCGGTTGCGGGGCCAAGTTAGCCCCAGCGGGCGCGGTGGCCCCGATCGTTCCCGTGGGCATTGGCGGGCGATCGCCCAAAACCGAAAGGCTCTCCAGGCTCAAATCAGCAAACTCATCCCGCGTCAAATCCACCGTGACCCCAGTGGGAGCCGTGGGCAAAGGAGTAGGTTCCGCAGGGGGCAATTCCGCCAAAACCGGCTCTGGCGATCGAGTGGCCGGTTGATTCAGCCCGATCGCCCGGCCCGTTCGTTCCAAAAATCCACCCACATTTAGCCAACCGTCACTGTCGGGATAGTTGCTGTAGTAAGTCCAAATCGTGCCCGACAGCATCACCAAAATCGTTCCGACCCCAATCCCCGTCCAGGTGGGTTCCTGTCTCCGACGCACCCGCCGCCGATCCCAGCCATTGCCATTGGCAACCGGTTGGGCCCCCTCCAGCAGCATCGCCGCCTGCACCACGGACTTCGCCGCCAAGGGTGCATCCTCGCCCAACTCATCCGCCGCCGTCAGCAATCGAGGCGACGCCGGGCGGCGGTTTTGCTGAGCCAAAGCCGCTTGCAAATCGCTAGTATCAGGCACAGGGGGCAAGCTCAGGGCCCCAGAAGCCTCCAGCGCCTCCGCAGAAGCCAACAGGGGCGGTTCTCCAGCCCGTTCCGGGGGCTTCAAAAAGAAGCGGCGAACAATGCCTTGGCGAGGGCCCCGCAGGCGACGATAGCGCGCGAGTTCCGCGTCTAAGTCCAGCTCCATGCATTCCAACGCCAAGGACAGGCGACGGTGCAGGGTTGGCTCGGTCTCCGATCGCGCGGGTTGTTGGCGCGCTGGGCGGAATTTCATAGCGGTTTCGAGGCTCCTCGGTGCAGGGTTAATAATCACCCAAATGGTTCAACGTGACCAGGAAAGATGTGACCAGGAAAGATTAAACGGATGCCTCAGAGGGTGTCTGAAAAGCCAAAATGGATACACCGCTTCCCCCAGCGATTAATAGCGATCGATAGCGATCGACACAGACAAGGGGCTTAAGCCCCTTGCCCCGACGACAATTGGGGCTTGACTAGGGCTTCAAGATATTTTTCAAACATCCTCTCAGCGGGCTTGCTTCTCGCCTATTTTAGATTTTGCGAAGCGTTTGTCCAGATTAAACGCTGTTTGCTTAACCCATAAGGCTTTCCCACGGGTTCTGAATCTGAGCTGCTGTGATCTGAGCCGCTGTGGTCTGATGTGATTTGAGCTGATGCAGCCTGAGCGAACCCAATCCGCGCCGATTCAACGCAGGTTCAACGCAGATTCAACCTGATCGAATTTAACCTGATCGAACCGACTCTGAGCCGTGAGTTGTGATTGGGTTCACGGAATTGTTGAGCAGGGCCATGGGCTGGATTCACAAGGCTGACTGGTTCGATCGATCCCGGTGATTTCCCCAATCTCTGCTGATTAATCCCTTTGCTCCCCCGTACTTTCCATGGCCTTTGACCCGATCGATGGACTGCTCAAACGGCTTGACCAACACCCGGCTTGGCAGTCAAACCGATCTTTCCTGCAACTCTGTCAGCAATGGCGAGTCATTGTGGGCGAGGCCTTGGCCGGTCACACCCGCCCCATTTCCGTGCATCAGGGGGTGCTGTGGGTGGCGGTGTCCAATCCGGCTTGGGCCCAAACCCTGATGTTTGAGCGATCGCGCCTGATCGCCAAAATTAACCAATCGATCACGCCCCCTTTCAACCCGCCCCTAACCGACGCGCGATTTTCTACGGCCCGCTGGTTTGAAAATCGGTCTCAGTCGATCGCCCTGGGGCCCGCTGCCACTGCCCGATCGCCCCAAAG
>NZ_LIRO01000098.1:0-4038 GCF_002742025.1 Limnothrix sp. PR1529 | reverse complement strand
CGTGACCTGACCAAAAGGCAACGTGAAGGAATCGCTGCTGGTCGGCTTCTTGTAAGATAGCCCCGTGATGCCGCTGACTTTAGGAGCCGATCCAGACGACCGCTCAGTCAAAACAGCCTTGGCCGGCAAAAAGCCCCGATTTTTGACCGTTGAAGCGTCAACATCATCAAGAGCCAGGATGGTATCAGTAACCCCGAAGCCCGCCTGAGCCGCGGCCGCTCGGCCCGTAAAAGACACCAGTAGAGACACCGGCACAGTAGCAGCGTCACCAAAAGGATTTAGAGCCTTCTTGATCGTGCCTTTACGATCTACCACCTTGGTAATCGTGAGCGGGCTGGACCCGGATTGATAACTGAGATACTTCGTCAGGTATCCGCCCGTGGCCCCGTTTTTAATTGCTTGCTTGATCCGATTAAACCGTCGCTTGCGCATTGTCTTGCCCTACCACTTAAAAAAACCAGTCATAGAGCGGGTTTGATGCCGTCAAACCCACTCAATCCTTAAGACCGAACCGCTTCGACTTGCTGCATTTCAACCGGCTGCACCACTCGGATCGTGGCTTGGTTGATCACACCCCGAACGCCTGGCGCAATTTGTTGCAAGGACGTAGATTCAACCACCGATAGGGAGTTGACCTTTTTAGTGCCAGCAGGCGGAACCCATGCATCTTCGGCCTTGGAGACCACCTCCATCAGGCGATACAAGAGACCCATCAAAAGGTCATCTCCAATGGCCTCCGCCGAAGTAGGTACGGTTACGGGGCCCAGCAGATCAGCAACCTTGACACCGATCCATTCGCCGTCTGCGAAGATCAGTCCCGGTTTATCCTCAAGCATCTTTTGAACGAGCGAGTTAGCCATTACCTAAGCCCTGAAAGCAGGTGCGTGATTGAATTCTGCTCTCAGCCTGGCACGGCTCGGAACTCAAAAAAACAGCCGGAAACCTAATAGGTCTCCTCGCAAACTCCGGCCGATCGGGCTTGGGTACAGGCGATCGCCGCACAGGCATCACTACCCCCTAACCAAAGCCGCCCCGAACCGCCCCGTTGTGTCGTAAATCGGGATGGGGACAGGGACAGGCCAGACATGGGCCACGGCATATTGGAGCTTCACCCTGGCCATGGGCCGCCGTCGTGGCAATTTGCGCGATCGCCCCAGCACCGTATCGGAGCCAGGAACCACCGGGTAGGCCGTCCCTTCCTGTTCGTTTTGGCTGAAGTGGGCCTTAGACCAGTCGGGAGCTTCCCCCAAAACTCGAAAAATCGCCTCCACCATGTCGCGCCCAGCAGCTTTTGAGCCGCAAAGGATTTTGAGCTGGATGGGTGGGTTGCGTTCCAAGTCACGGTAGGCCATACAGTCGCGGCCTTTTTGCCAGTGACTTTCCGCCCGGGGTGGAAATTCAGACTTAATCCTGCGACCGATCGCCTCTAAAGCCGATTCCGAGAGCGACTCACCCGATTTCAATCGAAACGAAACCTCACCCGTAATCGGGGTCTGACCAGGTTCAAGATCCTGACGGCTTTCCCGAAAAAACAGGGAGATTTGGGGCAAAAATTTAACCGACTGCTGAAACCCAGGGATTGGCAAACCGTAAATCGGTGGATTCACAAGCTCATCACGTCTGGTCACCAGGTAAAACAAAATCAACCGCCCGATCGTTAGATCGATCGTGTCGGGTTCAAGGTGCGAGCAGGCAAGCCGGATCGACGCTCTAGGACTCTTGGACAGATCGCCTGCTTGTCCAGGAGTCCAAGACTCATCGCCAACGTCGCGAAAATAACGAGCCACTTCGGGATTAACTAACCGCTTTACTTGGTCTTGAAAATGCTCGGTCGGTGAAAAATTCTTAGGTAATTGGTCTGAGGGAAAACGGTTAGGTGCTGCCATAATCAATCTCCAAATTCCAAATCTTCTGAGCTTAAATCGCTCGCCTCACTGGCTTCTCTTGTCGCTTTTGCTCTTATTGTTTGCGGCACATTATCTTCCTGTGCTGCCTTGCCAATCGGTCTTGGCAAATCTGGGTTATAGTTTTCATCCTTAATCGGTTCCTCTGCGTTAGCAATTTGCGTTCTGAAATCTTGTTGATTTTGGGCTAATAACAAAGTTTCCTCGTCAATCGATAACGGTTTCTTGCCAAATAGAGTTGTCAAGTCTGGCAGTTCTATAACACCACTACCCGTTAGAGCACCAAAGAGCAAAAGTGATCGACCAATCAAGCCCGTAATACCGACAGGCATCCATTTATAGTCATTTTCACCAACAATTCTTGATTTCTTTAAGGCATTCCCGATTCGACTAACATTATTGGTTAGCACCTCAGCAACAGCATTAGTGCCCTGAAAATTAGTAGATAGGTTACTGAATAAGTTGGCGGAACTGGTAACAATTCGATTTTGATTAAGCAATTTTGACAGAAAGTTAGCCCAATTCTCTTGACCAATCAACGCATTAACAAAGCTTTTGAAACTTTGTTGAATGGTTTCTGCAAAATCAGGTGGCGCGGTCAAGTCATCAGTAGCAGTTAAACTAAATTCGCTAATGAAGTTATTCAGGAAACCGGAAAAGGTATTAGTTACCGATTCAAGAAAGTCAGAAGACTGAAGTAAGCCGTTATGCACCTCAAGCAAATTAACGAAAGAAAATTGCGCTTGCTGAATTTCAAACCGCCGCCTAATAGTCTCGATCCGCTTGGTTAGGGTCATCCCCTGCATGGGCCCAATCAGCTCAATACTGCCAATGGCCGCCAGGGCCCGATCGTTGGTGCGCAGAATCTCAGAGAGGTCGATCGCCTGAAAGCGACAGACGATCGCCGCGCTGGGGCCGTAACCAGCTTTAGGCCCATCGGACGCGATCGGCGGTGAACTAATTGCAGGCCATGGATAGTCGATCGATGGCGACCCTGGAATTGTGGGAACACCTGGGGCCGTAGGCAAGCCGGGAGCAGTGGGCGCGTCAAGAGCAGCGGGCTTGTCTACTGGAATACTGGCTGGGATGGGAACATCGATCGGCGGGTTTGCAGTGCCAGGAACCGGAGTAGGCAAGGAAGGCACATCGGGGCGATCGTCCGGTTGGGGGATAGCTGGCTGGGGAATGGCGGCCGGGCGACCAAGCACAGGCGCTGGATTCCGAGAGGGGTAGGGGTCTACCCCTGGCTGAGGTGGTTTGGGTTGCCGATCGGGTAACCATGGTTCCGGCAACCCGTCCACAGCCGTAATCGCCCATGAGGCCGTGGCGAAATAAGACCCGTCAGCCAGGTAATGAGTTTTTCCCACGCCGTCCCTAACGTAAATATCCATCCACTCGCTGGGCAGCGCGTCTGGATCGTAGTTGGCCCGGATACTTGCCAGAATTGGAACCTGAACCACGGTGAGCGGCCCTTGCAGGGTCAAAACCGAGTTGCCGCCATTGAGCCACCGTTGGAACCGATAGCGACCGGTGGCCGGGTTCCAAACGCTTTGGGCCACCGTCGCCCATTGATAGGCAACCCAGTAGGGCCGAGCCGATGAGCCGATCGGCGCTCTCTCTCCCGGTTCCCCCGGGATGTCGGCCGGTTTTGCGGCCGAGGGTGAGGCCCCTGTTGGCTTGGGCCGCACATCACTAGGCGGCCTGATGCCGGGCTTGGGCCAACCCATGGGCACAGCCGGCGGCCCGGGCCAGGCTGGCCAATCCGGGAGCGGTGGCAATTGCGGTAGGGCGATCGACGGCAGCGCCGGGGGCGATCTCAACCAATCGGGCAAATAATCCCACGGGTTTGTGGGTGGTGGAGCTGGGGCGGCCGCGGGTGGCGGGATATCTTCCGGCCTGGGCGGGGCCGGATCCAAATCATCGTTAGCCCTGGACGGAGCCGGATCCAAATCATCACCGCCGCGGCCACCGCCCGAGGGGATGGGGATGGGGGGCAAAGGGATTTTGGTCGGTTCCCCGATCGGTCTGGCCTGAGCACCCGATCGCAAAATCGGATCATTTAGGACTCTGTAGCCTTCAGGGCTGTCGAGAGAGGATACACCCATGGTTGGTTTACCCCTTAGGCGGTGGATCG
>NZ_LIRO01000090.1:0-2895 GCF_002742025.1 Limnothrix sp. PR1529 | reverse complement strand
CGTGACCTGACCAAAAGGCAAAGTGAAGGAATCGCTGCTGGTTGGTTTTTTGTAAGATAACCCCGTGATTCCGCTGACTTTAGGAGCCGATCCAGATGATCGATCAGTCAGAACAGCCTTTGCAGGCAAAAAGCCCCGATTTTTGACCGTTGAAGCATCCACATCCTCAAGAGCCAGGATGGTATCAGTAACCCCGAATCCCGCTTGAGCCGCGGCCGCTCGGCCCGTAAAAGACACCAGTAGAGACACCGGCACAGTAGCAGCGTCACCAAAGGGATTTAGAGCCTTCTTGATCGTGCCGTTGCGATTGACCACCTTAGTAATCGTGATGGGGCTGGCCCCAGACTGATAACTGAGATACTTAGTCAGATACCCGCCCGTAGCCCCGTTTTTAATTGCTTGCTTGATCCGATTAAACCGTCGCTTGCGCATTGTCTTGCCCTACCACTTAAAAAAACCAGTCATAGAGCGGGTTTGATGCCGTCAAACCCACTCAATTCTTAAGACCGAACCGCTTCGACTTGCTGCATTTCAACCGGTTGCACCACCCGGATCGTGGCTTGGTTGATCACACCCCGAACGCCTGGAGCAATTTGTTGCAAGGACGTAGATTCAACCACCGATAGGGAGTTGACCTTTTTAGTGCCAGCAGGCGGAACCCATGCATCTTCGGCCTTGGAGACCGCCTCCATCAGGCGATACAAGAGACCCATCAAAAGGTCGTCTCCAATGGCCTCTGCCGAAGTAGGTACGGTTACGGGGCCCAGCAGATCAGCAACCTTGACACCGATCCATTCGCCGTCTGCGAAGATCAGTCCCGGTTTAGCCTCAAGCATTTCCTGAACGAGAGAGTTAGCCATTACCTAAGCCCTGAAAGCAGGGGCGTGATTGAATTCTGCTCTCAGCCTGGCACGGCTCGGAACTCAAAAAAACAGCCGGAAACCTAATAGGTCTCCTCGCAAACTCCGGCCGATCGGGCTGGAGTCCAGGCGATCGCCTCATAGGCATCACTACCCCCGAACCAGCGCTGCTGTGAACCGCCCCGTTGCGTCGTAAATTGGAATGGGGACAGGGACAGGCCAGATATGAGCCACCGCATATTGGAGCTTCACCCTGGCCATGGGCCGCCGTCGTGGCAATTTGCGCGATCGCCCCAGCACCGTATCGGAGCCAGGAACCACCGGGTAGGCCGTCCCTTCCTGTTCGTTTTGGCTGAAGTGGGCCTTAGACCAGTCGGGAGCTTCCCCCAAAACTCGAAAAATCGCCTCCACCATGTCGCGCCCAGCAGCTTTTGAGCCGCAAAGGATTTTGAGCTGGATGGGCGGGTTGCGTTCCAAGTCACGGTAGGCCATACAGTCGCGGCCTTTTTGCCAGTGACTTTCCGCCCGGGGTGGAAATTCAGACTTAATCCTGCGGCCGATCGCCTCTAAAGCCGATTCCGAGAGCGACTCACCCGATTTCAATCGAAACGAAACCTCACCCGTAATCGGGGTCTGACCAGGTTCAAGATCCTGACGGCTTTCCCGAAAAAACAGGGAGATTTGGGGCAAAAATTTAACCGACTGCTGAAACCCAGGGATTGGCAAACCGTAGATCGGTGGATTCACAAGCTCATCACGTCTGGTCACCAGGTAAAACAAAATCAACCGCCCGATCGTTAGGTCGATCGTGTCGGGTTCAAGGTGCGAGCAGGCAAGCCGGATCGACGCTCTAGGACTCTTTGACAGATCGCCATTTTGGCCGGGAGTCCAAGACTCATCACCCACATCGCGAAAATAGCGAGCCACTTCAGGATTGACTAACCGCTTTACTTGGTCTTGAAAATGCTCGGTCGGTGAAAAATTCTTAGGTAATTGGTCTGAGGGAAAACGGTTAGGTGCTGCCATAATCAATCTCCAAATTCCAAATCTTCTGAGCTTAAATCGCTCGCCTCACTGGCTTCTCTTGTCGCTTCTGCTCTTATTGTTTGCGGCACATTATCTTCCTGTGCTGCCTTGCCAATCGGTCTTGGCAAATCTGGGTTATAGTTTTCATCCTTAATCGGTTTCTCTGCGTTAGCAATTTGCGTTCTGAAATCTTGCTGGTATCGCGAAAATAACGAGCTACTTCGGGATTAACTAATCGTTTTACTTGATCTTGAAAATGCTCAGTCGGTGAAAAATCCTTAATTAATTGGTCTAAGGGAAAAGGGAAACGGTTAGGTGCTGCCATAGTTAATCTCCTAGGTAATTGGTCTGAACGGTTAGGTGCTGCCATAGTTAATCTCCAAATCCTAAATCTTCTGAGCTTAAATCGCTCGCCTCACTGGCTTCTCTTGTCGCTTCTGCTCTTATTGTTTGCGGCACATTATCTTCCTGTGCTGCCTTGCCAATCGGTCTTGGCAAATCTGGGTTATAGTTTTCATCCTTAATCGGTTCCTCTGCGTTAGCAATTTGCGTTCTGAAATCTTGTTGATTTTGGGCTAATAACAAAGTTTCCTCGTCAATCGATAACGGTTTCTTGCCAAATAGAGTTGTCAAGTCTGGCAGTTCTATAACACCACTACCCGTTAGAGCACCAAAGAGCAAAAGTGATCGACCAATCAAGCCCGTAATACCGACAGGCATCCATTTATAGTCATTTTCACCAACAATTCTTGATTTCTTTAAGGCATTCCCGATTCGACTAACATTATTGGTTAGCACCTCAGCAACAGCATTAGTGCCCTGGAAATTGGTAGAGAGGCAGAAGTGTTGAATGACAGATTCAGGTTATAAAAAAGGGGTAAGAAGATGTAATTCTTACCCCAAACAATCAAAAAGTAATACACCAATGTTACGCTCATTCTCTCAAATCGTCAAACCTATTCTCAAAAGCTTACCTGAGCATGATTACCCAGTGCTCAGCAGTCGGAGA